>JADGNQ010000292.1 GCA_017883385.1 Candidatus Sulfotelmatobacter sp. | reverse complement strand
AGGGTCAGGCTGCCAAACGGAGGATATCCGCCAGTGCGGTCGTTGTTGAACTTGTGCAGGATCGTTTCCGTCCAGGCTCCGCCGGCTGTGGCTGGAGGCGAGAGCTCGAAAACTGTGCCCGTATTGCTCTGGCCGCCGCCTGCGCTCGTCGTGCCATAGAGGTTTCCGAGGCCGTCAAGGACGAGAGCCGTAGCAGGATAAATTCCGTCGTTCGGCGTGCTGAAGCTGTGCAGGATGGTTTCCGTCCAAGCGCCACCGGCTACGGCTGGGGGAGACAGCTCGAACACCGTGCCACATCCTGTGAACCCGCTGCCGGTGCACGAACCCTTCCCGCCGTATTTCGTTGTGCCATAAAGATTCCCCGAGTGATCGGCAACCAGGCCCGAAACCGGACCAGCCCCGTCGGGCTTACCCGCGAAGTTGTAAATCACTTTCTCCAATGGGCCGGAGGCAAACGCGCTGTTAGCAAACATGAGAATGGCGGTCGCAGCGAAGAGCACATCTGCCGGGCGGAGGGAGGAGTTCAAGAACCTTCGCGTCATGGTCGAGCCTCTCTTACGGAATTCGCTTCACTTGAGAAACAGACGAAGGGCCCAGAGCGGATAAACCCTGGGGAGGGGTGGAGCCGATGTTACCCCGATGGTTGATCCGTGCGCAATGTGAAGATTTCTGCAACCACGACGACCCTCTCCTTTAGCCCGTGGTATGCTTCCGGGTTCCGAAGGAGAAGTCTGTGACATTCTCACGCCGTGATTTCGTGAAGACGTCCGTGCTCGGAGCGGTTGCCGCCGGTGTGGGGGCGCACTCCGCGATCCCCGAAGCGCTCGCCGAAACTGGCCAGCAAGGCCATGCTTCGCTGGCGGACTCCCCGAAGCACCCGATCATCCTCAGCGCCAACAACGGCTACGCCTATGTCGAGGCTGCGTACGCTTTCCTGAAGGGCGGCGGCGACACGCTCGATGCCGCCATTCGCGTGGTGAAAGGTCCGGAAGACGATCCCAAGGACGATTCGGTTGGCCTGGGAGGTTTGCCCAACGAGGAAGGCGTGGTCGAACTCGACGCCTGCTGCATGCACGGGCCCACGCGGCGCGCGGGTTCGGTGGGCGGCGTGCGCAATATCAAGAATGTTTCCATGGTGGCGAAGGCGGTGATGGAGCACACCGGGCACGTCATGCTGGTTGGCGAAGGCGCCGAGCGGTTTGCCGTGGCTATGGGGCATGCGCGCGAGAACCTGCTGACCGAGCGCTCGCGCAAGATCTGGCTGCTGTGGAAGGAATCCAATTCCGATCGCGATTGGTGGGGACCGGGTACTGCTGACCCGCACTGGCATCCGCCCGCGCCGGAGTCCAAACCACAGGCTGGCGTGTGGCAGGAGCGCATTGAACACTTGCAACAGAGTGCCGCCGATCTCGGGATCGAGCCTGAGTTTCAGTTGGCCGCCGTGCGACGTGTGCTCTTTCCACCCAGCGGTACCATCCACTGCTCGGCGTTGAATGAGAAGGGAGAGATGTCAGGCATCACCACGACTAGCGGATTGGCGTTCAAACTGCCCGGCCGTTGCGGCGATTCGCCCATCATCGGCGCGGGCTGCTACACCGACCAGGACGTGGGCTCCGCCGGAGCGACCGGCGCCGGGGAAGAGAACATCAAGGTCGCGGGTGCCCACACCATCGTTGAGAACATGCGCCACGGCATGTCTCCCCAGGAAGCGGGCACGGACGCACTCAAGCGCATCGTGCGCAACTACAACGGCGACATGACCAAGCTGCGCTACATGGATATGACTTATTACATCCTGCGCAAAGACGGCGCGTACGCCGGTGTGTGCCTGTGGGAAGGATATTCCGCCGGCCATCCGCACAAGTTTGCCGTGCACGACGGGACGCTGCGTTCAGAACCGGCGACCCCGCTGCTCAAGGGATATTCGCAGGACTGGCCGCCCATGCCAGTCGTCCCGGAGGATCTGAGGAAGGATTCGGAGTATTTGAAGTAGGAGACACTTATCGAACCAGTGAGACGCCGGCCTGCACTGCCGCTCGCCCTAGAGCGCGATCAAGAGTAGCCAAGGGTAGATGTTCCCTTCGTGCGGTTTCCAGATAGACCGCGTCGTATGCGGTCAGACCGAAAGTGCGCGCTACCGCATGGGCTTGCCGCGGCGAAACCATCACGGAGTTGGTATCGATAACCGAAGCCAGTAACCCCTCCACATCGTCGATGCAGCGGTCGGTAGCGGCGGCTGTTAGGGCCCCGCGACGCTCTGCGATGGCGAATCCGTTCGACATCTCCAGGTTCCATAGGGTGGGAACCAACGCGCTGGACCCGCTCTGCAGGCTCCGTCTTACTCGGATTGCAAGGTCCGGTACCGGGTCGTCTACAAACCAAGCCAAGCTAACCGAGGCGTCGAGAACGAAGCGCTTCAAATGCGTCCTTCCTCGATGAGTTCTTTGACCGTGAACCGCTTGGAGCGGTTGACTTGTTTTCGAATCCGTTCGATATCTGCGAAGACTTCTTTGAGGTCGGGCTTGTCTTTTGCCGGAATGATGACCGCGGCGAGCTTTCCCCGACGCGTGATGCCGATTCGTTCGCCTTCACTCGCCCGCTCTACCAGTTCCGACAGTTTCTGTTTGGCCTCGAACAGCCCGATGGTTCGCACGCGACTACCTCTCAATCATCTAGATGAATCATCTAGATTGTACAATAAAGTCGACGTAAACACAAAGCGCGGAGATATGTTGCAATCGTCGAATTGGTCAGCGGACAGGACGGTAGATGAGGCCGATCACAATACCGGTGGCAACCCATTCCACGAAGTAGGCTGCACCTTGCTGGAGGGTTAACTTCAGTCCAATATTCAGATTCACTTAGTTGTGTACCACAAACGAGCCGATCGCGAAGACCCCAATCAGCACGCCGAAGCGGGCCCCTTCGACGACGCCCGAGTCACCGCGGTAGAGCATGGCGTAAATCACCGCAAGCATCAGGATCGCTACGAACATGGCGGCCATTCCGACCGGCATGTGGCTCATCTGGCCTTCCTGGGGCCGGTACACTGCCGGATATTTTTGGAATTCATTTCTCATCGACGGCAGAAGTCCGAACAAGAGACCGCCAAGCGCAAAATAAGCCACGAAGCCGCCCGCAGCTGCCAACGCGATACGTAAGAAGTTCATTCGGTAATCCTTTCCCGATGATGTTTTGTCCGGTCAAGAGGCCGCGGCCCACGACCAACGACCGCTTCTACGAGAACCTCACCTTTACGTCCGGCCCCTTCTCCAAGTGAATGCTTTCCACGAAGCGCACCTTTCCCGTGCGCAAGGTCAGGATTGCCGAAGACGTCCGCGTGCCTTCGCCGAAGAAGCGTACGCCTTTGAGTAGTGCGCCATCGGTGACGCCGGTCGCGGCGAAGATCAATTGCTTGCCGGGCGCGAGGTCTTCGGCTTCGTAGATACGGCTCTTGTCCTTAACGCCCATTTTCGCGAGACGCTCTTCCTGTTCGGGTTTTACCACGAGGCGGCCCAGCATATATCCGTTGAGGCACCGGATGGCGGCGGCGGTTATCACGCCTTCCGGCGCACCGCCCGAGCCCATGACCGCGTGTACGCCGGTACCGATGACGGCGGCGGCGATGCCGGCCGACAGATCGCCGTCACCAATCAGACGAATGCGGGCGCCGGCAGCTCGAATGTCGGCAATCAGTTTTTCGTGCCGCGGCCGGTCGAGCACGATGACGACCAGATCCTCCACGTCGCGGTCCAGCCGCTTCGCAATATTTTTCAGATTGTCGGCGACGGGTGCGTCAAGTTCGACAGCGTCTTTGCAAGATGGCCCGACCACAATTTTTTCCATGTAGCAGTCGGGCGCGTGCAGCAGGCCTCCGCGCTCCGATGCGGCCAGCACGGTAATCGACCCCGGAGCGCCGGTGGCGCACAGGTTCGTGCCTTCGAGCGGATCGACAGCGATGTCGACCTCGGGAACGTCCGTGCCGTCAGGAAACTCGGCGCCAACTTTTTCGCCGATGTAAAGCATGGGCGCCTCGTCGCGCTCGCCCTCACCAATGACGATGGTTCCGCGCATAGGGATCGAGTCCATGGTCCTGCGCATCGCTTCGGTAGCGACCTGATCGCTGAGCTTGCGTTCGCCCTGGCCCATGGTGCGGGCCGAAGCGATCGCGGCTACTTCCACCACGCGCAGGAATCGCGACGCCAGGTCGCTTTCAATGTTCTCCCCAAAACTGCGGGCCTTGCCGTCGGAACGAGTTTGTGAGGACATCGAGCCTCCAGGGTGTTTGTGAAACGGGTCTTCGCGAAACGGTAGCGCCGGGTTGAGACTATAGCGCAACCCTGGGGAAGATGGGAAGACGCGGTGCATCCCGAGACACCGTCCTCACACAAGAATCGGGGACGACTCGATCTTGAGTTCGCGATACGGGAGCGCGCCAGATCTATCGCAACTGCCTGGCGGCGGCCAGCATTTCATCGGCACGGGCTCGCACGCGGATGTCTTCGGTGAAGTTGGTCCAGCGAACGATCTTGGATGCGTCGACCAGAAACTCGGCCGGACGCGCGATGTCGTGTGCATCCGGCCCGCCCGCGGGGTGCAACAAGTGATATCGCCGAATCACCGCGGCGTCGGGATCAGAGAGAATCGGGAAGGTATACCCGGCCTTGGTGGCAAGATTGTGCGACACCTCCGGCGCGTCAACGCTGATCGCAACCGGACGTATGCCAGCCGCCTGAAACTCCGCCAGCCGTTTCTCGACGCCTCGTAACTCGAGGTTGCAGAAAGGTCACCAGTATCCGCGGTAGAAAATCAGCAATACCGCTTTGGGAGCCTGAGCCTGGGATGCGGTAGTGGACGAAGAGGAGGCGGGAGCGAGGAGTTGATCGAGTGATACGGGCTTTCCGGAAGTATCGGAAAGCGTGAAGTCGGGAACCC
>JADGNQ010000291.1 GCA_017883385.1 Candidatus Sulfotelmatobacter sp. | reverse complement strand
GCCTCTGACATCCGCCAACCGCAGTTGCTATAATCAACCAGGTGGTGGGAATAGCTCAACTGGTAGAGCACCGGACTGTGGCTCCGACGGTTGCGGGTTCGATTCCCGTTTCCCACCCCAGATAAACTCCAAAACACTTACGCGCTGGTGCCCAACTGTGGCACTATTCCTCCCGGCGGCGACTCATAGCCAGACAACGGCCCCGTAGCTCAACTGGATAGAGCATCAGACTTCGGATCTGAGGGTTGGGGGTTCGACTCCCTCCGGGGTCGCCACAAGAGGCCATGTGGAGACAGCCGCCTTCGGCCGTCTGTCGAGCGAAGCTCGACTGGGCTTGATACCGGCATGCACTTGGAAGGACGGGAACCTCGGCCCGACGGACAGCCGAAGGCGGCTGTCCCCACATGATCCTTTCGAGCGCCCGAAATCCCTTGTAGCGCGGGCTCTTCCGGCTGGGGTAGAATGCTGGTTCGTCGAAAGCGGGTTCCCTTTTCCGGCCCATGAAGCGTATCTTCCACTTCCGCGCATCTTCCTCCCAGCTTGGCCCGCTTGAGGAGCGTCTGCTCGAAGCGCTGTGGCTGCGCGGCACCGCAACCGTTCGCGAACTAGTGGACGCTGGTTGCGATGACTTGGCGTACACCACGGTCATGACCACGCTCGACCGTCTGTTCAAGAAGAACCTGCTGTCGCGGGAAGTGGAAGGCCGTGCGTTCCGTTATACGCCGCAGTTCTCTCGCGAAGAGTTGCATCGCGAAGTGGCGGGCGAGGCGTTCCGGCAATTCCTGGATGCGAGCCCGGCCACGTCGTTGCCCCTTTCCTACCTGGTTGAGATCTTGACCGAACGCGACACTCAATTGCTCGACGATCTGCGCCAACTGGTCGAGACCAAACGCCGCGAGTTGAGGGCCGCCAATGGCGCCTCGAAAGCCCAGCACAAGGACAAAGAATAATGTTCGCCGCGCGCGGCATCGCCGTCTCGTTCTCCGTGTTCCTGTTGGTGTACTGCGCCCTGTCACTGGCCGTGTGCTTCACCTGGCGCAAAGCGTGGCTCTACTGCCAGAAGCATCCGGTTCGCCGCATCGCCGATCTGCTCTTCGCCCTGCGAATGTCTCCTCTGATCACCGCGGCGGTCATCACGGCCGCCTTCACCGTACCCTCGTTCCTGCTGCTGGAGCCGCGCGCGATCGACGAACCCATGGGCGAAATTCCTCTGGCGCTCGGCATCTGCGGCGCCCTTCTGGGGATTTTCGGCGCGCTGAACGCAACCTTGGCAGTGCGCCGGGCCTCACGAACAATCTCGATGTGGACGAACCAAGCGCAGCCGGTGGAGACCTGCCTTCCGGTTCCCGTGCTGCGAATTCCGCGGGCACTCCCTGCCATGACAGCTGCCGGGATTGTTCGCCCCAAGGTTTTGATGTCGGGCGTGGCAGAGTTTCTACTTACTGCCAATGAATTGCAGACGGCATTGAATCATGAAGTGGCGCACGTCCGGCGGCGCGACAATCTGAAGAAACTGCTGTTGCGATTTGTCCCCTTCCCAGGCATGGATGGGTTGGAAACCGCATGGCTCGAAGCCACCGAGATGGCGGCCGACGACGCCGCGGTTTCAAATGCCGGCGAAGCGCTCGATCTAGCGGCAGCGCTCATTAAACTCTCTCGGTTGGGCCAGGTCGAAGCCGTGGACTTGACTGCAGCCCTCGTGCACAGTCCGGCGTCAGCGATGAATGCCCGCGTAGAGCGCCTTGTCGCGTGGACCGACGAACGCCGTGTACCGCCTCAGAAACATTCTCCGTGGTACGGAGTAGGTGCCGCCCTGGCAACCATTGCGGTATTCGCCGTCACCTACAGCCAGTTGCTCGTACGCGTGCACACTGCTACGGAGTGGCTGGTAAAGTAGCTCGCCGTCCGTTCCCCTAGGACCTATCCAGACAACAGAATCAGAAACTCACGCGTACGCCCAACTGCGCCGCAAACGGAATTCCCACCGTCGTGCCAGGCCCGAAGAAATCTCCCAGCCCGCCAGCGGGCACCAGCAACTGCTTCAGGCTGGTCACAGGCACCGAGCACGAGGGGTCGGGGCAGAGTGCGGTGACGTTACTCAGATCGTTGACTGGAGTAGGCAGCGCCGAAATGTCGGTGACGTAATTCGCTCCCGGGTTGTTGCGGTTGAACACATTGAAAAGCTCCGCGAACGGTGTGATCGACCAGCGATCGTGAAAGCGAATCGGGCGGCTGACCCGCAGGTCCATCTGGATGTAGGGAGTCCCGCGCACTTCATCCATCGATGTCTTGACTCCATTCACCACTGCGCGGTCGCCAACCGGCGTGGTCAGCGTGAACGGCCGCGCACTCTCTGCCTGTGTGAGGGTTGAGATCTCGACGCCTCCGGGCGCGTGCAACGTGCCCGCGAGCACGAAGCGATGCCGCACGTCCTCACCCGACGGGCCGTAGTCGCCCGGTCCAAACGGATTCAGTGGGTCGCACACTCCATTCACATAGTCAAACAATTCCCCGAGCAGACATCCCCAGGTCTTAGCGCTGGAGAGCGTGTAGTGCGCAATCAGATTGAAACGGCGCGACACGTTCCCCTGCAGCACCACAGCCAGCGAATCGAAACTCGACCGGTTGTCGGATCGAAACACGGTCAGGCTCGGCGCATTGGCGTCGATGTTCACCCCGGGAGTGTAGTTGTACCCGCGGTACCCGTGGTTCCCCTGCTCGTGCGTGTAATCAGCGCTGATGGTCCAGTTCGAATTGATCGCGTGCTGCACTCCAGCAGAAGCGTGAAGCGCGTATGGAGTCTTGTAGTTCGGGTCGATGAGTGCACCGGGGTCACCCGGATTCAGGCAGCAGGTGCCCGCCGAGGAATTGTTGACGCCCTGAAACGCCGGAGCCCACCCGCCCTGCGCCAGATCGTTGTAGAACAGCCCAAAGCCCGCACGGATTACCGTCTTGCCGCTGTCTCCCGGGGAGTACGCGAGACCCAGGCGCGGCCCAAACTGTTTGCGGTAGTCATGCGGCGCACCGTCAATGAGAGAAACTCCCAGAGCCTGCAGCGTCAAAAAGGCGGGATTCTCCAACTGGCTGCGCCCGGAAGCGGTGAAAAGGCCGAAGGTCGTCTGGTAGCGCAGTCCGTAGTTGAAAGTCAGGTGCTGGGTCAAACGCCACGAATCTTGCGCGTACAGACCGAGGCGCTGAACGTTCTGCGAAAAACTGCCGTCACCCGCCGGAGTAGGTTGCGCTCCGGCTGCGTAGTCGAGGGGAAACTGCGCGAGATTTGTCGGATTCAGCGTATAGAAAGACGGATCTTCCGGAAACGAATACAGCGTCTCCGCATTCCCCGCAAACGCGCCGCCCAGCACCGGCTCATGAATGAAATTGACGCCAAACTTGAATGCATGATCGCCGGTGGCGTGGCTCACATCGTAGCGAAACTGGTACTTCTCCTGGTTACGCAGATCAGGAAACGCTGTAATCGCTGTATCGAACTGGTTGTCGCCAAACGTCTCAAAGCCGGAAATGGTCTGCGACGTGGCACTGAAAGGAAACTGCAGCGCGAATCCGAGATTCGAATTGCGGGTCTGCGTGAGGTGCAATCCGCTGGCGTCGAACACGAATGTTCCCAGCCACGATGGGCTGAACGCGTAGGAATTGCCGATCACCATATTCATGTAGTTGTTGTGGGTCAGCAGTCCTGTGGACGGCAGGGTACCCTGTTGCACCAGGTTGTTGTGCGTGGTGTAGCTGTCGGCCGAGCCGCGCCAGAACCACTGCGACTTTGCGGATTGCGCCCAATCAAACCGCAGCGAGCCGAGATAGTCGCGGAACGGGATGGGTGTGTTCTGGGGAACGCCAATCGAACTGGCGCCGGGAATCAGGCCATCGGAAGCCAGAGTCGCCAGAGCGCTGAACTCCCCTTGATTCGCCGGACTGTAGGCAATGCTCGCGTTCTCATGCACAAATTCGAACGAAGAGAAGACCCATATCTTGTCCTTCTTTACGGGCCCGCCGAGCGTAAAAACATAGTTCTGCCGGGAGAAGGGTTGCTTCGGATCGGGCGCGGGATTCTCGATCGGGTACCGCGCATTAAGGCTCGCACCGCGATCATAGAAAGCGGCATCGCCGTGCCAGTCGTTGCTGCCGCGTCGGGTGGTAATCACGACCGACCCGGCAGTCGTCCCGCCCGTGTCCGCGTCTTCATTGGCCGTGCGCATGGCGAACTCCTGAATGTCTTCGGGAGAAAAGTTCTGCAGGAAGCCACCAATGAAGTCGTCGGAGTTATCGCCGCCGTCAACCGAAAGTTCGTTGTTAAGTCCCGAACTTCCCCCCGTGGAAACTGCCGTGATACGCGCCTTGGTCGGATCAGAGGGTTCGACCGGTTCGGTTCCGGGAACAAGATACGCGATGTTCGCAAAGCTGCGCTCCGCCAGCGGCAACGTTTGCAAGTCCTGCCGGCTGATCACTCCCTGGTGCACCACGCTCACCAGATCAATAGGCTGGGTAGTAATAGAGGAACTCTGTCCCTGCACTTTAACCGTTTCCGACGGAGCCGCAGCCTTCAGCGTGACCGTAACGTCCCGCACGAAACTGACGGCAATGGAGACATCCGCCTGCGCCGGCGCGAAACCCGTCGCGCTTACCGTCACGCGATAAGCCCCAGGCAGCAGACCGTCAAGCCGAAACTCGCCGCGGTCTTCGCTGCTGGCCTCGCGCTGCAGAGAGGAGTCCACGGCCTGCAACACGATCTTGGCGGAAGCAACCCGGGCTCCCGTAGCGTCTTGAACCGTTCCGCGCAGAGATCCTCTCGGATTCTGCGCCTGCAGAACGGTCGCCAATACGGCCACGGACACTACGACGAGAAACGATTTCCTGAGCAAGTCTTTCCCTCTCTTTCAAACTGGGGCTTTTAGCAGAGGCTAGGGATCACGCCTGAAACCTTCA
>JADGNQ010000118.1 GCA_017883385.1 Candidatus Sulfotelmatobacter sp. | reverse complement strand
GCGCGCCGCGGTGCGGACGTTCCTGGCGTCGATAGAAGCGGGCTGGGCGGCCGCAGGCCGTCGGGATGCGCGGACAGCAGCAATTGCATGATCCGCAGGCGGGGTTCGGTGCCCATCGCAGAAAGCATGTCAGCGAACTTCGCGACCTGCTCGGTGTTTTTCTTACTCGCGACTGCCTGCATATTTCGATATTTGCAGAAATATAAGTTCCTGTCAAGACCGGGGAACACAGCCGAGGTGCGTACGAGCAACCCGCTGGCGGTCCCGCTTTTGATGTTGCAACGCCGAGTGGCTTCGCTTTGAACGGGCAAGCGAGTGCTTCCACTCAATTGAGTCGAAACTCACCTGCCCTCACCTGTCAAAAAGGGGTTCAGGCCACATCCGAGGCCGTCAACTCTCGAGCTTCCTCTCGATCACCTTGCTGATGCGTGCGAAGGCCCAATCGATTTCCTCGCGCGTGATGACGAGCGGAGGAGCGATGCGGAGGACTCGATCGTGCGTTTCCTTGCACAGGATGCCTTCCTCTTTGAGCGCTTCGCAATAAGGTCGCGCCGGACTGTGCAACTCGATTGCGATCCAGAGCCCTCTGCCGCGAACCTCTTTCAGGTCCGAGCTGCGCAATGTCTGCAGGCGCTTCAGGAAGTACCCTCCCAACTCGGCCGAGCGTTCAACCATTTTCTCCTCGACCAGAACATGCAGGGCGGTTCGGGCCACGGCACAGGCCAGGGGGTTTCCACCGAACGTGCTGCCATGATCGCCCGGATGGAAGACTCCCAAAACTTCCTTCGACGCCAGGACAGCCGACACGGGATAGAAGCCTCCCGAGAGCGCCTTGCCGACGATCAGCACGTCCGGCCTTATATCGTCGTGCATGTAGGCGAACAGCTTCCCGGTTCTGCCCAGGCCGCATTGGATCTCGTCGCACAGCAGCAACACGTCGCGCTCACGGCAGAGCGCGGCGGCCTCCTTCAAGAAACCTGCCGGCGGGATGATGATTCCCGCTTCGCCCTGAATCGGCTCAACCAGGAAGGCACAAGTGTTGGGCGTGATTGCATCGCGTAGCGCGCCGGCATCGCCGTAGGGGATGATCTTGAATCCGGGAGTGAACGGCCCAAACCCATCGCGATACTGCTCATCACTCGAGAAGCTGACGATGGTGACTGTGCGCCCATGAAAATTGTTTGCGCACACAATGATTTCGGCCTTCCCGTCAGGAATGCCCTTGACCTTGTATCCCCACTTGCGCGCAGCCTTCACCGCCGTCTCCACGGCCTCCGCGCCGGAGTTCATGGGCAACGCCATGTCGAAGCCCGTGAGCGTATGCAGTTCCTGGCAGAGCAGCGGCAACTGGTCGTTGCGGAACGCACGCGAAGTCAGCGTCACGCGGAAGGCTTGCTGGATCAGCGTATGCAGAATCCGGGGATGGCAGTGCCCCTGGTTCACCGCGGAATACGCCGCAAGGCAGTCGAGATAGCGTTTGCCGTCAACGTCATAAACCCAGACGCCTTCAGCGCGTTCGATCACCACGTCGAGTGGGTGGTAGTTGTGAGCGCCAAACTGGTCTTCAAGCGCGATGAGTTTCTCAGACTGGGTGGTTGTCAGCACGGACATGTATTTCTCCTGAGTGGAACAAATATGTTCGAACCGTTATGACTGATCTCTTTCCAAAAGCATGGTCAGCAGCGCCATTCGCACATACAACCCATTGGCCGCCTGCTTGAAGTAGAGCGCCCGGGAATCATCGTCCACGGTCTTGTCCAGCTCCACGGTGCGCGGCAGCGGGTGTAGAATCAGCGCGTCCGCTTTCATCTTTCCGAGGACCGTGGAATCGATGGCATAGCGTTGCAACTCATGCCGGTCCCTCACCCGTTCCGGACGGATGCGCGTCTGGTAGACGACGTCGACCTCCCCGATCACGCGGTCGATTTCAGACTCAAGCTCATAGCGGACGCCGTGTTCGTTAAGGTACTCGAGAATGTCTGGCTTCATCTGCATCTGCGGTGGGCTGACGAAATAGATCTTCACCCGCTCGAACTTCGCCAGCAGATAAGCCAGGGAACGCGCCGTGCGCCCCTTGTCGAGTTCTCCAACAATCGCCACGCTCAGGCCGACCAGCGGGCGTTCGCGGTAGATCGTATACAGATCCAGCAGGGCCTGCGTCGGATGCTGCCCACCTTCACCGTCTCCCGCATTGATGACAGGGACAGGCGAGACCTGCGCCGCGCGCTTGGCGCCTCCGGCCTCGGGATGACGTACGACGATGATGTCGGAATAGCTGCCAATGATGCGAATCGAGTCCTCCACCTGCTCCGCTTCGACCTCCGACGAAAACGTCCCCGCGTGTTCGGTGGAAAGAACTTTCCCGCCCAGCCGCTGCATGGCAGCTTCAAAGCAGAAGCGGGTGCGGGTCGAGGGCTGGTAGAACAGCGTGGCCAGGATCTTGTTCTGGTAATCGAGCGACCCTCCACGGGCCACGACCCGCTCCATCCCTCGGGAGCGATGGAATAATTCCATCAGCAACGGTACGGTGAATTGCTGGGACTCGATTAAATGCCTCAGTTTCATGGCATCACACTTCGCCTCAGGCTCGAGATGATTCGTGGCGCCGGGCTTAGCGGGCGCAAGGATCGTATTTGACATCGTCAGCGTCCTCCGGCTGGCACTTCGAGATGCACCTGCAACCTGGTGGTGACCACCTCGGCATCGGGAACAACGTGCGTGCCAGCGTGTCCTGCGACCGCTTCGCACAGGTGACCGTAGGAAGTAATCACAACTTCTTTCCCTCCGGCATTCAGGAAGTGCAGCGCCGACTCGACTTTCGGTCCCATATTTCCCGGCGGAAAGTGGCCCGCATGGTAGTGCTCTTCGAGTTCCGAAGCAGTCACCCGCAGCAGTGGCCGCTGCGTTGGCTTCTTGTAGTCGAGATACACATAGTCCGTGTCGGTGGAGATCGCGAATATGTCCACTGCAAGTCGCGACGCAAGCAGGGCCGAAGCTCGGTCTTTGTCAATGACGGCTTCTACCCCGTGCAGATTGCCGTCCTCTCGCACCACGGGAATCCCGCCCCCGCCGCACCCGACAACAAGCACGCCCTGCGCCATCAACGACCGGATCACTTCTAGTTCGACGATCTCTACCGGCTCCGGCGAGGGAACGACGCGCCGATAACCCCGGGCCGCATCTTCCACGATTTCCCATCCCAGCAGGCGTTTGCGCTCCTCTGCCTGGGCCCGCGAATAGAACGGTCCAATCGGCTTCGTGGGATGCTGCATCGCGGGGTCGCTGGCCGACACAATGCTCTGCGTCACCAGGCTGACAACCGGCATCTGCAGTCCGGCCGCGGCCAATTCGTCCTGCAGCGACTGCGCCAGCAGATAGCCGATTTCGCCCTGGCTGGCCGCACCGCAAACGTCCAGACTTTGGCCCGGCACCTGATCGGCGGCGCGCTCGGAGCGCAACAACTGCGCGCCCACCTGCGGCCCGTTGCCGTGAGTGACGACCAGGTGATAACCGTCGCGAATCAGGCCGATGATCGCCGCTGCCGTGCGCCGCGCGTTGGCCAGTTGCTCCGAACCTGTGCCCTTCTCGCCCGCTCGAATCAGGGAGTTGCCACCCACGGCAATGAGCATGCTCTTCAACTTAGATCTCAAAAAGCTAGATCTCGAACTGCGCCAGTTCTCTAGCTGCAACCGCCGGACGCTCTGGCGCCTCGCGGTACTGCATAAGCTCCAACAGAATCGCCTTTTGCGCATGTAGCCGGTTCTCCGCTTGCTGATACACGACCGAATGCGCGGAATCGATCACCTCATCTGTCACTTCCTCACCCCGATGTGCCGGCAGGCAATGCATGAACAGAGCGTCATACTTCGCGTGACGGAATAAATCGGAATTCACCTGATACGGAGCAAACACGCCGCGTCGCAGCTCCGCCTCCGACTCCTGCCCCATGCTGGCCCACGCGTCGGTATAGACAACGTCGGCATCGGTTGCCGCCTCGACTGGATCATGCGTAAGCGTGCAAGTGCCGCCCGTCCGCGTGCCACGCTGTAGCGCCCATTCCACCGCTTCCGGCCTGGGCTCATATCCCGGAGGCACGGCTACCCACACGTGCGCTCCCAGTTGCGCCCCAGCAAACATCAGCGAATGGCAAACGTTGTTGCCATCGCCGATGAAGGCCACTTTCAGCCCCGCCACCGCGCCTTTCAATTCCTGCATCGTGAGGTAGTCCGCCATGGCCTGGCAGGGATGGCTGTAGTCGGTCAGTCCGTTGATGATGGGAATATTGGCGTACTCCGCCATGCGCTCAACGATGTCGTGAGCGTAGGTGCGAATCATGATGGCCTGCACCATCCGTTCTAGGTTCTTGGCTACGTCGTACACCGACTCGCGCTTGCCCAGATTGATCTCCGCATTCGAGAGATAGAGCGAGAACCCTCCCAGTTGCTGCATGCCCACATCAAACGACACGCGCGTGCGCAGCGATGGCTTCTCAAAAATCATGGCCAGGGTTTTCCCCTTCAGCACTCCGGTGTGAGCGGAAGGATGAGTTTTCATCTCATGCGCAAGATCGAGCAGATAGTGAATGTCCTCCGGCGAAAAGTCTCGAATAGAAAGAAAATTATGACGGCCCATGGAGCCCCTCACTTCTCCAAGCACGCGTGGTTCCGTGCTCGGCGTCGACTATCTGGGAATGGCGGCTGGGTGCCCCATTTCTCGCGCGCCCTTTGCGAGAGAAAGCTTGCCCTGAGCCTGCCGAAGGGTGGGGATTTCGGAACAGCGATGGCGCTGAAAACACGTTACGGGCTGCGCCTAAACGGATCGTTGGTTCGTGGTGCTGCCGCTCGCGGTAGCTCATTGAGAACACGGCGACAATCCTTGTTTGGATCGTCTCTTTTCCGCGCGCGGCGGGCAGTGTAAGGCATCACCCCGCTGGGTGACGGCGGTCACGCATAGCCCGGAGGTGATTCCCGCTTTCCCCCATTGTGAGCCCCGTCACATTGGTAGCTCGGGCTATCTCATACAATCCACACGTCATCATCTGCCCGCCGGGTGCCCGGATTCCGGGTCTCGATTCCCTGGGCAAGGGAGGCTTAAACGTGGCCGCTCAATACTTCTTCTGCATTCAATGTCATAAGAAAGTTCCCACGCACCAGAAGCTGTTCGACACCCTGTACGATTTTTCGAAGATGGCTCCCGAGGAGTGCCCGGCCTGCGGAGGCACGCGCGAGTTACACACGACTCTCGACTTCCAACTGGGCGCGGGCGATGGAGACTTCAAAGTTGTCTCGGCACTCCTTCCCGACAAGCTGGAATCGTGGCTCGGCGAGGAATCAGAAGAAGTGACGTTCTATCCGTTCCTAGTGGTGCTGCAGCGTGCAGGCGACAGCAAGCAGTTCTGCTGGATGCCCTACTGGCATGTGACGGGGAAGGAAGCAAGATACGGCCAGCACGCCGTCTGCCTCGACCAATCACAATTTGAGAGCTTGACCGCGCAGGCTCAGCAGAAGGACATCCGGGAAAGCGTACTCGAACCCGCATAAAGATTTCGAGGCTCCCCCTCTCACTGATCGGACCCCTCAATGAGCGCTGTGGCCTGTTTTCGCCAACAATGTTGCATTGCGGTGCTAGACCCTGCGCAACTCTTGGTGTCAGCGATAGACTTAACCGAGAATGATTCCTGTTGGCTACATGGCGAAGCGGGTGGTCAAGAAGCCCGACTGGCTCAAGGCGACGAACGTCGTTGACGTCTATTCCGTTAGCAGTTGTCTTTCTGAGGATTTCACTGACTACATCAACTACTGGAAGCACAATGGGTACTGGTTTTTTGACTCCCCCGAAATCATAAGAACCGTTGCTAACCAGCACTCAATTCCAATGGAAGGAACATCGCTCTTTTATTATGAAGCGCACGAATTGGAGTTCGACGATGAGTGCTGGAAAGCCCATTCACCGGAGGCGTCGTTCTCGACAAACGTAGTCATACCTTCTAGCAAGGAACTTGAAGGTTTCGACGTAGTCAGTTTTTACGCCAGGAATGCGCCAGAACACTCCCCGCTGTCGTGCAACTCTGTTGCAGATGAACTTCGCACAAATGCTCACTGCTTGTTTGCATCTTTCGATGAGGCGGAAACAAATATGAAGAATGGAGCATTTAAGGGCTGCGAGCCGGGGCCATATAGAATCCTATCGGTGTATTCGGTCCCTTGGCCTTAAGATAGTTGGCGAACAATCCCTATCACACTCATCGACAGAATTGCACCCCGCCAACAAGCCTGCCCGTTAGGAAGAGAGACGGCACCGCGATTCGTGCCCCGTGATCCAGTTCACGGAATCTGCCAGACCGTATCCAGCACAGTTCCATCGACCCACTTGACGACCGCCACCGGCCGCTCGCCCCGCCGCGGCCGCTGCGGTTTTCCGCCGCAGATGCGCTCGACTTCGTTCTTGATGTCCCGTAGCGGACGAATCGGCAGCTTCGATCCTTTCACCGCGTCGATCAGATCCTGCCGTCGCGGGTTGATGGCAATCCCGCGCTCGGTCACCACCACGTCAATCAACTCGCCCGGCCCACACAGAGTGGTCACGTCATCGACAATCACAGGGATCCGGTCGCGGAACGACGGCACCGCCAGGATCGTGCATCCGGCCGCCAGGCAGTTCTGCCATCCGCCAATGCCGTGCAGAAGCCGTCCATCGGAGTGCGTGACCACGTTGGCATTGAAGTTCGCGTCGACTTCGGTGGCGCCCAGCACAACCGCGTCCACCATCGATGCGAAATTCCCCTTGCCATGATAGTTGTACGAAGTGAACGGTGAGGTCGCTACGTGGCGCGGGTTGCTCGCCATGGAGCGCACGCCATCAAGATCGAACGTCTGCCCGTCGAGGATGTAGTCAGTGAGCCCCTCCTCCAGCAACTCAACCAGATACTTGGTCGACCCGCCGCGCACGAACCGCGCCTTCACCCCCGCCTGTTTCATCATCTGCTTCAGGTAGCTGACGAAGGCCAGCGCTATGCCTCCGGCGCCGGCCTGAAATGAGAACCCGGTGCGCATGATGCCGGCATCGCGCAGAAACCGCGCCACAAACTCCGCGATGCGCAACCGGTCCGGCGAGCGCGTGATTTGCGTCGTTCCCGAAACAATCTTCGAAGGGTCGCCGATCGACTCGACCTCGACCACGTAGTCCACGTTGTTCCCCTGAATCTGCCACGGCACGCAAGGAAACGGAACCAGGTTGTCAGTCACAACAATGACGTGGTCCGCGTAAATCGAATCCGCCAGCGCAAATCCCAGCGATCCGCAAGCGGATTTTCCGTGCGAGCCATCGCAGTTGCCAAACGGGTCGGCCGTAGGCGCGGCGATCACAGCGATATCAATATGAACTTCGCCATCCTGAATGGCCTGCCAGCGCCCGCCATGCGATCGCAGCACACCCATGCCTCGCATCTTGCCCTGCGTGCAGTAGTCACCCAGCGGCCCGTTCATACTGCCTTCGATGTGCTCGATGACCCCCGCTTCCATCAGTTCAATCGCGCTCTTCTGTGAGGGAAACGACGCACTGGGAAACCACATTAGATTCTTGACACCGACCCTGGCCGCCGTCTCCAGCGCCATCAACGCAACCCGGTCCCCATCGCGCAAATGATGATGCGACGACACAACGCTGCCATCGCGCAAGCCGCACTTACGCAACGCGGTTTCAAGATCAGGGACGCGCTTATCGCCGTTCGTGGGATAGTCCGCCGCAGTCCGCACGGCAGGCATGGCCTTGCCATCGAGAGGCCGGTACTTCCCGACGCCCATGTAGGGGACCTGCGGACGTCCGTTCACGGTCTCCGGGACAACGCGTCCGACCGCATTCGCAACTAGCTCAGATCTTTCGGCGATATTCATTGGAACCTCATGCAGCCGCTGTGTCGGTTCTCTTCGCGGCCTTCGCGGCATTTCTTTGCGTACTCTGCGCTTCAGGCTCTTGATGTGGCCGGGTGCCCCATTTCTCGCGCGCTCTTTGCGCGAGAAGTGGGGATTGTCAACGCTTGCCAAAAACCCTTCTTGTTCCAGTACGCGAAATCAACCGATATCCCTACACCAGCCCCATCGCAAGCGCCCGCGCCATCAACTTCAGCGCCCGCTGCACCACGGGAGCATCAATCATCTTCGAGCCCAGGCTCACGACTCCGAGTCCCTTCGCCTGCGCCTCATTGTAGGCAGCAACGATCTTCCGCGCCCGCTCGATTTCGGCGGATGCCGGAGCGAAGGCCTCATGAATCACCGGAATCTGCAGCGGGTGAACGCATCCCATGCCCTCGAAGCCAAGAGCGCGGGAATTCAGCCCCCAGGCCCGCAGTCCTTCCATATCGCCCACGTCGCCGAACACAGAATCAATCGCCTGCACCCTTGCCGCATGAGCCGCGTTTACCACGCGCTGTCGGGCGAACAGCGATTCCGCCCCAGTCGCAGTTTTCACCACGCCAAGGTCGGCCGTATAGTCTTCCAGCCCAATCGTCAACGCGACGATCTTGTCGCTCGCTTGGGCGAGCGCAAACGCGTTCTCAATCCCGAGAGCGGACTCCAGAATCGGCATCAGCCAGACCGGCCTCGTGATGCCGTAGTCCCCTTTGATCGCTGCAATGCGTTGGCCCGCTTCGATGATCTGGCCTGGATCTTCGACCTTCGGAATCAGAATCAGGTCCGGAGACTCAGGTACAATCTCGTCCAGGTCTTCTAGTCCGAGCGGCAGTTGGTTGATGCGCACCATGCGCTCACACTGAAGAAAGTCGACCGCACGCAGTGCGTTGCGCACCAGCAGGCGGGCAGCATCTTTCTCGCTCGCGTGCACCGAATCTTCCAGGTCGAGAATGACTCCATCGGCCCCGTGCAGTGCGGCGTTGACGAAATATTTCGGCTCACTGCCCGGAACGTACAGCCGTGAACGCCGAATACGATCGCGACCAGAAGGCTCAGGCAGCGTCATTCTGTCTGGGAGCACCCGTGTGCCCTCGCCTAACCCGGCCCGCCGGACCGAGGCTTCGATCCGTGCTGCAATCACAAAAGGCAGCGCGCCCTCATCGTGGATCTGAACCCGGGCGTGCCGCACACCGAGTGCCTCCAGCACTTCCTCCGCCTGCCTGCGGATCGAGTCGCCATAGTAGGGTTTGACCCGCGACTCGAGTTCAATGTCCATCCCACCGCGCTCGCGGGGCTCGATGCGCACGTGCAGATCCGACCGTATCTCCGCCCCAGAGTGCCCGGCTTCGCCGGCACGAATTTCCGTTGCAACTGTCATGCGAATCACCGTTTCTATTTGCGGCCGACTTCGGCAAGCTCACGTTGTGCGTTCGACCCATCGGCCGAGTTCCTCTGCTGAGTCAGCGTTGCCAGCACTGCGTCGGTCATCTGCACCGTGCTTGCAGCGCCCTGGCCAATCGCCTTTGCCCCGCCCGGAATGCGCATCATGTCATACGTGCGCACCTTGCCTTCTTTCACCACTGCCGCGATGGCCGTGCGGATGCGCCGCGCTTTTTCGATCTCGCCGACGTGCTCCAGCATCATGACCGCCGAAAGAAACATTGCAATCGGATTCACGATAGGCGGATCGAGTTCCGCATACTTGGGCGCAGAACCATGCGTCGGCTCGAAAACGGCCACCTCGTCCCCGATGTTGCCGGATGCCGCGAATCCCAGGCCTCCGGTCAGCCCGGCGAATGCGTCAGAGATCACGTCACCAAACAGGTTCGAGGCCACAATCACGCCATACTCTTCGGGATTCTTGGTCAGCCACATCGTCTGCGCATCGATGTTCGTCGACCACAATGCAATCGCCGGATATTCCTTGGCTACGGCCTTCGCTTCCTCTTCCATCAATCCAGAAGTCTCGCGCAGCACATTGGGCTTCTCGCAGATGGTCACGGACTTGTAGTCATACTTGCGCGCCCACTCGAATGCCGCTGTCGCAATCTTTCGGGCAGCCTTGCGTGTAATGACTCGCACCGAAATCGCAAGGTCGGATCCCGCAACTGCCGCAAACGCCTTGAACTTCGGATGCGTGGCCAGCGCCGCACGAACCTGCTCCGGCGGATTGCTCCACTCCACTCCGGCGTAAAGCCCCTCGGTGTTCTGCCGGAAAACGACCACGTTGACCAACGGCTCGTCGAAGCCCCCGTCGGTCCCCTTCCGGATAAAGTTCAGCGGATTTCCAGGAAACGAAATGCACGGACGAATACAGGTGTCGAGATGAAAACGCTGCCGCATGGTAACGATGGGACTGAAATACGAGTGCCCCTTGCCCTTCAGCTCAGGCCTGAGCTCCGCCTCGGCTTCCTTCTTAGGCTTGGAGGTAATGGCGCCAAATAATCCCAGCCGATGCTTGGCCAGCAGTTCGACCGTCCGCTGGGGCAGAGCATTCCCCTCTCTGCACCAGCACTCCCAGCCAATGTCAGCATGGACGTACTCGGCATCAAACCCTGCGGCCTTCAGAATCCGCAGAGCCTCGGGCAGCACCTGATTGCCAATCCCGTCTCCAGGCATCGTTACAACGGTATGTTTCGCCATTTCCGAATCTCCTTATAAAGCTCTGTCATGCTGAGCGGAGAGGAGAGGAGAGCGAAGCGATCCTCCCCGCGCAGTCGAAGCATCCCTACCCTGAAACGACAGCCGACTCCATCGGCTCCTTCTTCTGCTTCAATCCCAGCTTCTTCGCGACCACGTTCTCCGCACCACCCGCAACCACCAGAGACTGCGGCACATTGCCAAGCGGCGGGAAAACAAAGCTCTCCCCGCGCCATGAGACCGTGCCGGATGTAAAGTCGATATCCACGTCCTCGCCGGGGATGATCGTCTTCTCCTTCGCTCCGACGTCGCCGGAAAATTGTTCGCTCAGCCGCTTCACTAGTCCCGGAACCTCGATGCATAAGAACCCATTGTTATAAGCGTTACGCAGGTAGGTCTGCGAAAAGCTGCCCGCAATGACCAGCGGAATGCCCTTGGCTTTCAGGCAGGTCACCGCCTGCTCGCGGCTCGATCCGGTTCCGAAATTGAATCCCCCGACGATGACGTCTCCGCTGCGAGTGCGTGGCGCAAACTGCGGATCGTAGTTCTCCATGACCACGCCCGCCATCATCTCGGTCGTCATGTCATCGCGATAGGTGTAGTCTTTGCCGTAGATCGCGTCGGTATTAACGTTGTCCTGCGGCATGAACACCAGTCGGCCCTTCACGTGCTTCGGGAACCCGGGCAGAATCTCCACCCGTTCTGTCGGATGACCGTTGGTCGCGAACTCCTGGTATTCGCGAACGAGCGTGCGATCCGCAAACCGGCGCGGCCCAGTAATGTAGCCAGCGATCGCCGACGCAGCCACAACTTCAGGACTCGCCAGATAGCACTGCGCATCCCGCGATCCCATGCGCCCTTTGAAATTCCGGTTCGTGGCCGAGATGCCGACTTCCCCCTTTTCCAGAAGCCCTGTGCCCAGGCCAATGCACGGTCCGCAACTCGGGGGTAACGCAATTGCTCCGGCATCGAGCAATGCGGACCAAACGCCGCGCTTCTCCGCCTCCTGCTGCACCCAGGCGCTCGCCGCTCCCACATACAACTTCACTCCCGGAGCCACCTTCTTGCCGCACAAAACCCACGCCGCAGCTTCCAGATCCTCCACCCGCGCATTCACACAGGACACCAGGTATGCCTTCTGGATCGCGACTTTCTTCTTCTCAACCTCCGCTAGGGACTCCATCGCCTGCACCGTGTCAGGCCCGGAAACGTGCGGCGTCACCTGACTGAGATCCAGCACAATACGCGCCGCATAAGTCGCCTCGGGATCGGGCTGCAGCGCAGACTTGCTCCAGTTCTCGATGTCTCTTTCTGTAAAGCGCTCAACTCCCTGCTCCTTCAGGCGTCCGTACACGCCGCGCAGGTATCGGATCGTCACCTCATCGGCTGGGAACCAACCTACGATCGGTCCCCATTCCGTGCTCATGTTAGAGATGGAAAAGCGCGCGTCCATCCCCAGGCTGGCCACGCCCGGCCCGGAGAATTCCACCGCGGCGTTAAGCGCTTCGTCGTGGTTATAGAGCCCGCACAGAGTAATGATCACGTCTTTCCCGCTCACGCCTTCCGGCAGCTTGCCTTCCAGCACCACCTGAATGGTCCGCGGAATCTGCCACCAGAACTCTCCCGTAGCCCAGACCGCAGCGGCGTCGGTGCGGACAATCGGTGTCCCGACGGCGCCCAGCGCTCCGTACATATTGGAATGCGAGTCCGATGCGACCACAAACGATCCCGGCACAACGTATCCCCGTTCCACCATGATCTGGTGCCCGATGCCCGAGCCCGCGGGATAGAAATCGATTCCATGTTCCTTGGCGAAAACCTCAATGGACCGATATTTCTTCAGATTGCTCTCGTCGTGATTCTGGATGTCGTGGTCTAGCGCGAAAACAAGTTGTCTCGGATCGCATATCTCCTTCGCGCCGATCGCCTTGAACTTGCTCATCACCGCCGACGTGTTGTCGTGCGTCATCACATGAAACGGGCGGATAGAAACGAAGTCCCCGGTGCGTAGCGGCCGCTTTGGCCCGTCGGCAAGGTGGGACTGCGCGATTTTTTCGACAACAGTTTGTGCCATAGTGGACTCCAGTCGCGCTTCATTCTGGGTGCCCATTTCTCGCGCGCCCTTTGCGCGAGAAGTGGGGATTTCCTTCAACCCCTTAGGCGAGCAGCGCCTTGCGGTTCTTCCGGCCCTTCGCGCGCGGCCTGGTCGTGCCTTTGGCCTTGACGGACTTCGCTTTGCGAACATCCGCCTCCATCAGCGCCATCAGTTCGCTCACAGAACCCGCCCGCTCCAAATTCCAGATCGCGTCTTTCACTCGCTTTTGGGCGCTATCGGACAGCACTCCATCGGCGAGCGCAGCGAATTTTTCTTCCACTTCCTGATCCGTCAACGGATTTCGCGGATCACCTTTGGGATAGTCAAGTTGTTTGTTGAAGGAACGTCCATCCGTCGTATTGATGTTCACGATCACCCTCTGTAACGCAGGAAATACTTTCTCAATCTCTGGATCCGCCACCACCTCGACCTTCTTCAGTTGCTCCCGAATCTTCGGGTCCATGATCTTCTCCATGGTGAACTGCACGGGCGTGACCTGACGCTCCACCAGCGCCGCCGCGATCACGTACGGTAGAGAGTGGTCGGCGGTCTCTCTAGTGTGCGGATCGTACTTGCTGGGATCAGAGAGAATGTCGGCCGCCCGGGCCAGCGATCGAATCTGGATTTTCTTCACCTGATCCGGATGCAAATCGTTGCTCTTGACCAGATCGAGCACCGCGGAAATCGGCGTATGGGTCAGAGCCTCGGTCGGAAAGGCCTTCATCCCGCATTGCGTGATGCGCCACGACTCTCCCAGACCCTCCGTCAGCAATCCGAGCTTCCACTCTGGACCAAACACGTGGGTCAATCCTTCCTTCCCATCGACCACGTGCTCAGGACCTGAGTAGCCCTTTTCCGCCAGCAGTGCTGCAAACACTCCGCTCTGCGTGGCCATCGGATCGACCGTGTTCTTCATCATGGTCAGCTTGCCCGCGGTTACCGCACCCAGAGTGCAGTGGCGGCTGGCCGAAATTCCAATCGCGTGCTGAATCTGGTCCCAAGGCAGGTGCAGTGCACGCCCCGCCACGATCGGCGAAACGAACGCGGTCAGCGTCGCATGATGCCACCCGCGCTCCCGGATTCCCGGAAAAGCCGCCTCGCAGAACCGCATTTCGAATTCGTGACCGAGCACCAGTCCGACAATCAATTCTTTGCCGCCGCTGCCCGCCCGCTCGCAGCACGCAATCGCCGCCGGGAAAATGTCAGTAGGATGCGATGGGTCCTGCTTCCAATAAATGTCGTTGTAATCCATACAGCGGATCATCAACGCGTTCGCGAGCGACGCCGACACAGGATCGATCCGCTGGCCCGTGCCAATCACCGTGGCGGGTCCGGGGCCCGCAACTTCGTCGAGAACCGCGAGCGCGATCTTCACGTCATGCTGCTGGTAGCCACCCAGGGCGCAGCCAATCGAATCGAGCAGAAATCGCTTCGCCTGGTAGATCGCGTCTGGCGACAGGTCCTTATATTGCAGACCAGCCGCCCAGCGCGCCATCCTCGCGGTCACTGTTTCCTTTGCCGGAACTACTGATTT
>JADGNQ010000290.1 GCA_017883385.1 Candidatus Sulfotelmatobacter sp. | reverse complement strand
CGGGCGGTGAAGGGGAAGATGTAAGGGTCCGGTCCCACGAGCAGTAACGTAACGGCACGCTCATTCCGTTTGGGGTCCATCCGGCTTCGGATTCCTGGTGCGAAGGGGATTTCGCGCCAGGAACGGCTCGGATCGTCGCCGACGCTTCCCCCAAGGCCGTTTCCGGCCAATTACGAGGGTCACCGGGGCGGCGGGATCGATCTGAGCTTGGTGCGAGTGGCCGACGATCGGAGGGCCTGGAGTTTGCGGCAGGCGCGGCGCGATACACTTCGTCGAATGCCATGGCATTGCTCTACGGTCAAGACCACGCTCATATCCAGTGGGCCGCCTTCGGCTGACTTGCACGGGCGGCTGCACGTGAAATTGTGTGGTTGCTCAAGAACGCGGCAATCCCGATTCATTGCGTCGTCGATGTAGGGTGTGGCGCGGGAGTATTGACAGGGAAGGGACCTTGCTTTGGTCATGTCGGCAAAGAGGCAAGCGTGAGGGCATGCCGGAAACGGCCAACAACCTCAATGTAAAAGCGAGAAAACTCTATTGCCCGGCTATCGGTGTGAGCCAAGTGGGTTTGACCAGTGCGGGATCGGCGAAGGCAGTTACAATCGGCATGACACCCTCGTGAAAGGCCGGCACGCGCAGGCGGTTGGACATCGCGTACGCCACATCAAGAAGATCATCGTTAAGCCGTGTGCGGGAAGCCGCAAGCACGTTTGACAGGGGGTTGATGAAAACGGGTTGGCGCAAACGCTGATACCGCGCCATAATCTAACAATGCGGTGTGCAGCTTTCCTTGCTCTGGCGGCTATGCTAGCCCGTTCACAGTCACTGCCGGAGAGGATCCGGTTTCAGCAAGGTGAGGCGTGGAATACAGTGTTGATCGGGGAGACCACCGCCGTATACGGCACAACGTCCGCCAAAGTGACCCGCGTACTCCTCACCCACGCGAGACGCGACGCGATCTCAGCTGGAAGTGTACCGGTAATCGTCTCCGCGGCGGAAAAGGACCTCTTTGAGGCGCCCGGGGCGTTTTGGGAGAAACTCGAAACCGGGCGTTTCCACGATTATGCGCAGCAAACGACGAAGGTGCCGGTTGCGCCGCTCCGGATTGAGAGCACCGTGTCGGACGGCGACACGCTCGACGCAGGCGGAGTTCGCATCCGGGTTCTTGCGACGCCCGGATATACACGCGGAGCCGTTTCCTATGTGCTGGAAACCGGAGGCAAGCGAATTGCTTGCACGGGGGATCTCATCTATGGCGACGGAAGGCTTTTCGATCTCTACAGCCTTCAGGACGCCGTTCCGGAGGCAAAGGCTCGGGGATATCACGGATATGCCGCGCGGGCCGGAGACCTTATCCGCAGCCTGCGCACAATCGCAAAGGAAAAGCCGGATATCGTTCTGCCCGCGCGCGGGCCCGCGATCACGGACCCGCAGGCCTCCATTGCTCGGCTGATCCACCGGCTGCAGGTTTTCCTCCAGAGCCATTTCGAGACCGACGCCCTTCGTTGGTATTGGGGCGACGAAAACCACCGCATCCGTTCGCGGGCGGTCGAGCGCCACATGGACCTCTTGCCCATGGCGGAACAATCGAAACTCCCCGCGGACATTTTGGCGATCGGCAACTCGCGAGTGATCCTGTCGAAAAGCGGAAACGCGTTCGTGGTGGATGCCGGATACCGTGATCTTCTGCCCGAGTTGCGCAAACTGCGTGACGCTGGACGGCTCCGGACCGTGGAGGGCATCTGGATCACGCATTATCATGACGATCACACGGATTACATCGGAGACGTCTCGGCAGAGTTCCACTCGCCCGTTTACTTCACTGACCGGATGTCCGAAGTGATGGGCAAGCCGGGAGCCTTCCGCCTGCCGTGCCTGACGACAAAGGGAGTTCCCACCTCCGGGGCGAAGCGCGACGGAGAAACGATGGGCTGGCATGAGTGGAAGTTCACTTTCTGGCAATTCCCCGGGCAGACGCTGTACCACGGAGGGCTCGTCGCAAAGCGGGAGGACGGGCAGACGTACCTGTTTACGGGAGACTCATTCACTCCCTCGGGAATGGACGATTACTGCATGCAGAACCGAGACATTCTGCGCCGGGGCGAGGGATATGAATTCTGCCTGCGTAGAATCGCGTCGCTTCCTGGGAACACCTGGCTCCTGAACCAGCACGTCGAGCCGATGTTCCGATATACGAGCGCCCAGGTGAAGCGCATGCAGGCCGGGCTTTCGGAGCGCTCGGCCGCGCTCGCGGAGCTGTCACCCTGGCCGGACATCAACTATATGGTGGATGAGTCGTGGGCACGCGTATTCCCGTACGGTTCCGACATCGGCGTGGGCGAAGCAGTCGAACTCGAGTTGCGCATCACAAACCATGCCCCCGAGCGGATTATCTACAAGGCCTCATGGCACCTTCCGGCCGGTCTGGAACTGATTCGCGCGGACAGGGAGCGTGAGATTGTCCCGAGGGGGGACGGCGTGCTCCGGGTCCGTGTTCGTGCCGCCGCCGCGGGACTGCACATCGTCACTGCAGACTTGTCCTTCGCGGGCCGCGAACTTAAGGAGTGGACTGAGGCGCTGGTTCGTGTCCGCTGAGGTGTATTAGGCCTGCTAGCCCGTCCTAGCCCGGTCTAGCTGTTCCGCTACCGACGGGAGTTCAAGGCGCAAGAGGGGGCCCCCCAAAGGCCGCCGTAGAGGCTCCTGTGTAGTAGGCCCGTGTCGGAAGCTTCGTAGGCGAGCCTCCGTTCGCGTCATCGTAAGCGGCGGGCTCTCCCGCCATACCACAGGCGGCCAGCCAATTCGCCTGACCTACGACGGCGCCGGCAACACGATGCCTGATTTCTCACCGGACGGCAGCAAGATCGTATTCCGTTCCAACTGCGACGGGCGGTGGAATCTCTGAGATTGCCGCGTTCGGGGGAGAAACGCGGCTGTTGGCGCGCCAAGGACTCAATCCCAAGTACTCTGTTGACGGCACCAGAGTGGCGTTCTGGACGGGCGATAACACCGTAGTCCCGACGATTCCCGGGAATGGCGCCATATGGGTGGTCCCCTCCAAAGGAGGCACGCCGGTCAGGGTGGGAACCAGGCTAACGACCGCTCGCCGCTCAATTTGGTCGCCTGACGGTCGGCGTCTCCTTGTAATCGGGTACGCGTCGGATAAGCTCTGGGAGGCTTCCTCGCTCGATTGGTGGACGATATCCACAAACGGGGATGTCGATACCAGGACCGAGATTCGCGATGCGCTTCTGAAAGCAGGTCTTGAAAATCCCGGCTACGACACCTATTCTCCAAGTAGCCTCGGCAACACTACTAATCTTCCCGCGCCGGCTTGTTGGCTGGCAGAGGGGAACCGAATTATTTTCTCAGCTCTTACGGGAGACGCTCGCAACCTTTGGTCCACGCAAATCTCGGCGGACGGAACGATCGCTGGCGCCATTCAGAGACTAACGGTGGGATCTGGAAATGAGACGAATGGGTCCTGTGGATCGAACGAGACGTTCGTTTTCGCGAGGAAGACTTCCGTGGGCGATCTCTGGTCCTTTACCTTTGATTTGGAAAGTGGGACACCAACCAGGCCGCCCGTCCAACTAACGCATGGCCCTTCGACCGTTAGAGAGAGTCCGTCCATTTCCGCCGATGGACAGCGCGTTGCGTTCAGCCAGTTCGAATCGAGCAAGATGAGCGTCTGGGTACACGATCTGGCGAGCGGCAAAGAGGCCAAGTTGGCCCCGTCTTCCTTTTCTTGCGAACTCGCCGCCGCGAGCGAATTCACAACCGCATTCTTCGACTGTTCCAGGTCAGGGAGCCTAAGTCTTTGCCTTATGTTTTGTCTTCTCTTGCCGACGTGCCATACTGGCGGCCTCCTACGCCGCGGGTTTAGTATGGCGGGAGGTCGCGACGATTTCGATGACGCGAAGGCCGTTTCGGGCCAGTGTACGAGTGGCCGACCATCCACCCGGACCTTGTCGGCACTGGTCAACGCGCTTCCGCCCGCGCGAAGGACTCTGATCAACGGGAATTGCTAGCCTATAACATAATCTTTATCGTCTATCAAAAAGTGGGCAGGCATGTCCGAGTGACCGACCGACATGACCGGAATACCCTGGCGCCAGTTAGGCACATGGGCCGTGGCAGCAGCGTTCATAAGCATAGAAGCCGGTTAGAGACGTGCCTCAGTGCCTCACCGCCCTGTGGTCTTAGCGGTTTGGTTCGGTATCATTAAAGGTCGCTCGTCGATGCCAAAGGTCGGCTACCAACGCATCTTCGTCTCCTACGCCCGCAGGGACGGCGCAGAACTGGCGCTACGTCTCCAGAAGGATCTGACGGCGGAGGGGTTCGACGTCTGGCTCGACACGCAGCGCATCGGCGGCGGTGCAAGTTGGACCGCGAAGATCGAAAAGGCGATTGACCGAGCTCAGGTAGTTCTCGCACTCCTTACCCCAGGTTCTTACTCTTCCGAGATTTGCCGCGCCGAGCAACTTCGTTCCCTCCGAAAGGACAAGTGCGTCATTCCCCTGCTCGCCGCGACAGGATCCGACATTCCGCTGCATTTGGAAGCAAAGAACTACCGCGACTTCACGCACAAACGGGACTACGCCGCTCGCTTGCAGTCCCTGCTCGCCGACATTAAAGCACGCAACGGCATCGCTCTGCCCCCAAGCTACCGCGCCACGCCGGCGATCTACATCACAGCGCCGCCCACGGTTGCGAACTACATTGATCGGCTCGAAGCGGTTCGCGCGCTCCGTGACACGTTGTTCGCGGAAGACGGGCATCGCGACATCGCTTTGACGGCCCTCGAAGGCATGGGCGGCATCGGGAAGACAGTTTTGGCGCAAACACTGTTCAAGGACGAAGTGGTCGGGCAGGCGTTTCCCGACGGCTTGGTCTGGATCACCGTGGGCCGGGAGACCAGAAGTTCAAAACCCTCGCGGCGCATTGTCTCAACCAGCACGGCGACCTG
>JADGNQ010000117.1 GCA_017883385.1 Candidatus Sulfotelmatobacter sp. | reverse complement strand
TGTATCCAAGGGGCCCCGCAAGAATGTCTTCGAGTCGGTCATATCCCGCCGGAACTCGAGGCGGCTCATAAGCTTGCTTGAGAACGTATGCTGCAGCGTGGCGGTGAATTCGCTGAGTTCCTGGGCTGTGCCGGTCGTCCAACCCTGGTTATCGTCAAAGTACTCGCCGCGTACAGCGAATGCCCACTTGTCGTTGGGAGCATACTTCACATAGCCAGCTAGTCCACTCCACTTGGCGAGCGTGAAGGGGCGTTCCTGGGCCAGACCTATGTCCTCATGGCCATAGTCGTAGTTCGCCATCAATGAAAGCTTGGGATTCGGGTTGTAGGTGATCACTGTGTCCAACAGATGTCTCCAGTCCTTGTTGTCGCTAGACTGCTCCGGCCCGCCCATGTAGTTCTCAATCACGCTGAACTTGCTGTTTGGAGTCCATGCCAAACTCAAACCGAGGGTCTTCCCGGTATTGTTGTCGATGCTGTTGTTCCAGCCGTTGACCAAATACCCTGTAACTGCGAACTTGCTGTTAAAGGCATACTTGGCGCTCGCGCCAAAATGGAAGTACGGAATGGCCCAGGCAAACAGCAGGCTCCGCGAATAGTTCCAGTTGTCCTTGGTCTCGATGACTTCCGCACCATTCGGGGTGACGAATTTTCCGACGTTGATTTGCAGGCCCTTCCCGACCGGCGCCATGTACTCCAGGTAGCCTTCCTTAAGGTATTGATCGAAACCCAGCTCGGTTGGGCTTGCCGAGTTCACCATGTTCATGGCCTGCCCAAATCCGAGGGCAACGTGATAGCCAACCCGGTTCGTGGTGTCAACGGACTTGTCAGCGATTAGTTCGATCATGTTCAGGCCGAATTGGTTCGTGTTGACATCAAAGTTGCGCAACCCGTTCTGCCTCGTGGATGGATGGTTCGGGTTGTAGCCGTAGTAGGTATCTACGAATCCGCTGATCGTGGTCGGGCCCAGCAGACCGGCCAAGCCGGTTGGTGCTGGCGCCGCAGCGGGCGCGCTCGTCACGGCCGCAGTGGCTGGTGCCGCTGGCGTTGGAGCCTCTGCCGCCGCAGGTGCGGCTGCCGGTGCGCTCTTGAGCGCGGTGACTTCGGCCCGCAGTGCCTTGACCTGCTCCTGCAGTTCCTGCATTTGATGGAGAATGGCGTCGTTAGTCGGCGGAGGGGTACTCGTCTGATCCTGCGCATGGCCGATGGGCACCAGCGAAAGAGTTGCAAGAATGATCACAGCCCCCGCGTGGAAACAGTCCCTCATTGTGGGTACTCGCTTTCTCTTTTGGTTGAATGACTTGATTATTTGCAGCGGCATCGTGCATCTCCCGCTAACAGCACGCCGACCTTAGCGGCGATCATGGAATCCGTCCAACGAATATTTCTTCTGCTACACATAGAAAATTCTTTTGAGGATCCAATCTATGCGCGCGATGAAGTGCTTCTAAGTTGAATCCGTGCGTCACCAGGGTCGGCCGGAATCAGGCTTGTGCCAGCGCCGGGACGTGTGGGCGCCTGCGAATTGTTCAGTGTCCATGGGCTGAATCGATGTTCGGACTGGAACCGTGAGGGGAACAGGTTGATGGAGACTTGCGAGATTATTTCACCGCACCATTCACATCTATGTAAGTCGGTTCAGCGTTGATATGGCGAACTCGCCGCCCGACATCCAATAGAGGTCATAAATATTTTCTATGGATGACGCGGCGTTCATCACGGTACTCTGTTGGCCGAGTCATCGCATCCGATGACTCACCGTCAGGTTCGAACCACATTACTAAGGAGATACATGTCCAACGAACTGCGCAATTTCCTGGCACTGTCATACGAAGAACTAGAAGACCTCAACCTGAAGGCGAAGGAGCAACGCAGGAGCCGCGTTGCGATCGACAAGATCCGGGAAGAACGGCTCAAGTATCTGACCGACGAAAAACGGATCAAGGCCGTGACCGTGCTCTTCAGCGATCTCGAAGGCCGGTTGCACATGCTCGACTACGATAAGAAGTTTCTGCTCAAGAGCTGGGACAATCTCACCTTCGATGGCTCTTCCATCCGAGGCTTCACTGCGCAGCGCGAAAGTGATTTGCGGCTGGGGATTGACTGGGCAGCTTTCTACTGGGCCCCGTCGGATGTGTTCGGCTCGGGCAAGGTGCTGGTGTTTGGTGAGGTCATCGACAAAGGCGGGACGCCTTACACCGCCGACATTCGCGGCGTTTTGAAGGGTTATGCCGATAACCTTCATAAGAAGAAGGGCTACACGCTGAACGCGGCTAACGAGATTGAAGGTTTCCTGTTCAAGGGCTCCGACGCCGAGCGGCATTACCACGAAACCGGCAAATTCGAATATGTCAACACGGGCGGATACTATCACTCGCTGCCGGGCGACCTGCTGCGCACCTTCATCGACACCACCGCGGAAGTGCAGCGTGCGATGGCCTTCCAGAACGAAAAGGACCATCCCGAAGTTGCGCCGTCCCAGTTTGAAATCAACTACGGCTACGGCGAAGTTGTGGCTGCGGCGGACCAGATTCAACTCTACAAACTGATCTGTCGCCAGGTGGCCACGAACATGGGGTTGACGGCATCGTTTCTGCCCAAGCCCGTGGTGGGAGTGAACGGCAGTGGTATGCACACGAACGTTTCCATCAGCGAGAACGGAAAGAATCTCTTCTGGGACCCCAAGGGCGAGGAGAAACTCAGCAAGATGGGCTGGGCATTTCTCGACCGCATCCTTACCCATGGCAATGATATTTGCCTGCTGCTGAATCCGAGTGTAAATGCCTATCGCCGGCTCGATCCGCACTTCGAAGCGCCCAATCAGATCAAGGCGTCGGCAGTAGATCGTGGATCGATGATCCGCATTCCGATTGGCAACGAGAAGAGCATGCGCGTGGAGGTTCGCTCGGTCGCTCCGGATGCGAATCCATACCTGGTATTGCTCTCGATCTTCAAGTCGGGCATCGACGGCGCGACCGCGAAGATCAAGAATCTGCGCCAGGCGGAGCGCTACTTACCGGACAACATCTATGACGCGCTCGCAAACTTCCGCAACGCGGAGTGGACAACAACGCTTCTGGGTGAAGATGTCAAAGGACGGTATGCTGACTTGAAGCAGGCGGCCGCCGATCGGTGCCCGCGCCTCCTGGGAACATTTGTGAAGGCTCCCGAGGTGCAGTATCACCACGACGTTTACAACCAGTACCTGTGGAATATGTTCTAGCGCTGCGTGGGATGGGATTAGGTACCGGGCGTGGAAGCGACTCTTGCGTCCTTGCAGATCGCTGCCTCAGCCTTCGCCTCGCCACAATCCGCACTGTGCTTCACAGTGCACCGCGTGCTCGAAGCGCGGAAGATTTTGCGCGTTTGCTGTCGCGGATCTGCTCCGTGGTGAAGCCGAGCCCACATACGCTGCAGCGCCAACCCGGTGGCGGAGTCACCGCGATTCCGGGCACAGGTTGGTGATCGGGAAGCCTGGCGCGCACCAATTCGCTACTACATGCCGGACACTGTCGTTGAATCATAAGCTCCGTGTACGCGAAAGATTGCGTGTCATTAGCCCCAGGAGTTAATGGCCTTTGGGCTGAATAGAACGAGTCTCATCGACGGTCAAGCGAGAAGGGTCGCAGTAGCCATACCCTTTCAGACATGCCGTGTAATTGCGCTTGTGCTCGGCGTCGGCGAGCGCCTTGGCTTCCGGGGCCGTCAGTTTTGCATAGTCACAAGTTTCCTCCCCGTCTTTGCAAGCCGCGAGATTGCGCTGTTGTTCTGAGTGGGCGGTTTGGGTTGCTTCCGACGCAGTCAACATGGAGTGGTCGCACTCGTCCCAACCATTTTCACAATTCTGTGCGTTACGCTGATGTTGTGCGGTGGTCGCATCTTTCTTTTCCGAAGGGGATAATCGGGAATGATCGCAGAGTCCAGTGCCGTTCTTGCAGTCGGATGCGTTGAGTTGTTGTCTGGCGCTGTCCACGGCTGCTGCTTCCGATGGGCTCAGCTTCGAGTGGTCACATGCACCCCCTCCGTCCTTGCAGTCGGCAATGTTCCGTAGGCGATCCACCGAGGACAAATCGCGCGCCTCAGCAGGCGTCAGTTTGGATCGGTCGCACGACTGCATTCCATTGTTGCAGTCGGATACATTCCGCTGATGATCGGCTATGGCCAGCGCCATAGCCTCCGGTGCGGAGAGTTTCGAATGGTCACAGGAATCGTAGCCGTTCCTGCAGTTGGAGACGTTGCGTCCATGGGCTGCGAAAGCCACGTCCGCCGATTGCGAGGCGCTCAGTTTAGACCGATCACAAGCCTCGCGGCCGGCCTTGCAAGCCTCCAAATTCTGCGCTAGGTCCGAAGATTGAGCAAATGCAAGAATCGGGCACAGACTAAGGCACGCTGCTGGCACCCAAGGCCATTTTCGGAGACTGGCGATCATGATTGCCTGCCCTTCGGAAGAATTAGACCAAAGCTGTAACCAGAAGCTCGTGCCATTCAATATTGCGCTGGCCGGAATCGGAATGCGATCCCGGCCAGCCACAAATCCCGCTTTTCTGATACTTTCCGGTGCAATTACTTCGTGTCTTCTTTTACTTCTGCTACCTTTGCCTGTTGGCCAGCTTCAGACACAGCCTTGATAAATGCGTCTGCGCTCGCCGGAGTCGTCGCTTTCCCCGAGAGAATGCTGCGGAACATCATGTGCTTGCCGTAAATGGCGCGAGTCGAGTCGTTGTCCTGCTCAACAACTGCACCTTCCAACGTCAAGCCGGCGAACACGCCCTTCGAGCGCGAGTAGGTCAGCATTTCAGTGTTCATCTTCCAGTCTGTTCCCGCGGATGCATGGCGACCAACCGGGCCCGCCGCAACCGATCCCTCGCCAGTGAGTTCAAACTTGCTGGAGAGAAGATGCTGGAGACCCTGGTCGTTCATGACCAGCATGACCAAGTCAACGTCTTCAACGCCAATCTGCAATCCCCAACTGCCGCCGCCAACTGAAACGAATGCGGGAGCGCTCCAGCCTTCAGCCGTACGGCAAGTGGCAACGCCGCGTCCGTGTTTGCCACCAAAGACGAAGCCACCTTTAATCAGATCGGGTACGACGAGGATGCACTTCGCGTTGCTCAGTACTTCTTCGGGGATACCTTTGTCTGGTGTTGACATGATCGCGTGCAGAACAGTCACAGACCTTTGCATGCGGTCCACCGAGTCTTCACGTGCCGAACCTGCCCATGCGTACGTTCCAACCATGCCCAAGGCGCTCATCAACAGCAGCGACATTATTCTTTTCATGAATGTTTTTCCTTTAGGAACTGCGGAACTAAGAGGAGAGAGCTTCAGATAGCTGACTTAGTTCAAGAGACCTGAAAGAGAGAGAAGAAGTGCTCGTCTCTTCCATCATGATCGCGCAGACCTTGTTCCAATGGCTGGTCTGAATTGCTCACTTTGCCATCACGGTCGGCACAGATTCATCGACCATTTACGGCGCTGGCCGAAGGTTTTCCCGACTTGTGAGCAATCCTGCACAGAATCGTACGCCTGAGCCTGTCATGGTTAGCTGTCGGAGCTGCAACACGTTAGAGACGCAACAATCCCAGCCATCTGGGGAAGAAGAGAAGAAGGTGAGTCGATGGAACCCGTTCTTTCTGCGCTCCACAATCGTCTCCACAAACGGCTAGCTTCCATTCGTGATTCGTTGGGGAAGTTGCTGGCAACACTTCGACCGCAGGTCCAGGAAGTCCGATCACAGAGGATGTGCCCGTTTTGCGGGTTGATCACCCCGCGCGCCAAGCGATTCTGTTTGGAGTGCGGGAAGCCGCTCCGAGGCATTCCAACTGAGCGGAAGGATGCACCACAAGAATGAACAAATTAAAGGGAGGTTTAACATGCTTTGGACGATTGTTGCTGTGCTTCTGATTCTGTGGCTCTTGGGCTTCAGCCTGCACGTGGCTGGAGGTCTGATCCACCTGCTGCTGGTTGTAGCGTTAGTAGTGGTGGTCATTAACTTGCTGAGCGGCCGTCGAACGGCCTGAGGCTCTCACACATCAGGACGTCGGTCTGGCCAGAAGCAGGATTAACTCGTGCAGTGTCTCTGCGCGTGAGCAAATCGAAGTGGGTGATGCGCCGCGGAGAGCCGGCTTGCTTGCCGGAGTTGCCACGTCTTCGATTTGGTTATCCTAAAATAGTCTCTAGGTGGTCGATACAGATCTACGCTTTTTTTAAGAAATGGCGGGCGGCCGCGCGGCACTCACCGGGAGTGTACCGGCGTACGATCTGATCGAGCCCGTCTACCTCCGTTACCTCGCCTCCCTGTGCAGTCTCTTCCAACGCTGCAGGGCCTCTTCAAGGCTGGGATAGCTCACGCCATCAATCGCGTTACCGTCTTTACGGATCTGAAAGAACATAGGATGTGGGTCTTGCTTTGTCTTCGTAGCAGGTCTCCTGCTTGTTTTGGAACAGGACGCGAAGGCCGCGGATTGTAAGCGACCCCAGCAATCGGAGAGTGCCCAAGCCCGAGTTCGCCGGGCGAGAGCGCCAACCTCCTTGCGAGATGCGTCTTAATCGACGGGTGCCTGTGGTAAGCGTGCATTTTCTTTCGGTTTGGCTCCGCACATCGGGCAACGCGACGGATAGTATATGCCCGATCGTGATGTCTTCAGGTTTCACGTCAATGTCACTCAAGATCGCAAATTCTAGAGATGGTCAACTCTGCCCATTCGGTTAGCCCCTACGGCAAAGTGGGGCTCTGGAGAAAGTACTCCGCTTACTGGTCAGAATCCAATACTCCCATCCAAGATGCTTGTCCATACTCCTGGCGAGAGAGGAACGTCCTTATCGTCAGTTGCCGGTTGAGGAGGATTGGTCTGGCTACGGTCCAACCCTTCCCCCGGATTCTCTGGACGAGGAAGTGGCGCCGGCGGTTCCGCTCTCACCTTCGCTTCAAGCCGCTGGGCGAATTCCACATTGAGGACAGAGTGGACAATTGCCCAGGGAACGTGAGCTCCGTTGGACTTGGTTACGAGGGCATCGACGGACTTGATGGTTCTTTCGGGCAATTTCGGTTTGCATCCTTCTTGCTGTGACAGGGTCCATTGGACCGGATCCTGATGGAGGTAAAGCAGAGTGCTGTTGGTAGACATGCCTGCTTAGGTATATACGGCGGATTTCCACGTTGCTGTCCACAATTGCTCACATCGCACGCAGGCTACGAAACGCTATCGTCGGGCTGGAGCAGAGCAATTGTGACCAGACATGTCAAATTCGAAACCTTAGCATCGGGTGTGTAACTCTATGCCTTCGAGGGAATCTCAGTGAGAAAGCAGTACCTTCACCTCTCCGCTTATCCCTGTGACACGTGCGCCGGCCCGGTCATCGCTGCCTCGACTGCGGTTCGGGAGAATGAAATATCCAAAGAGACTGACATCAAGCATGTAGGGGCAATCTGCCTGTCGTGCGGACATCGGCAAGAAAAGGCGACCGAGCCCGCTCGCGCTCGACATCTGTTGCCGATCGCATGGGAGACAGTGGCGGTGGTGGACGCCCGTCATCCGACGGCCGCTTTCGTGGAAGCACCCAAGCACGCAGGGCTACATTGAGCAGAGAGCTGTGACGGGCAGAGACTCAAAATGAGCTTTCTTGCTCAGACTTCAACCCCTGCGAAGTGCGAAGGTTTCTTGCAGAACCATTTGCGGACGAGACGGAGTCTTCAGTGCGTCTTGTCCGGAGATCGCGCCTCTTCATCCGCGCCCTCCCGCAGCATCAGAGCTTTAACGGGCACGCGAAGGATCATCGGGGCAAAAGGAGTCGCAATGAGTATCACCCGCTCCATTCGTTCACCGCTGTTCGCACTTGTACTGCTCGCTATCTCGGCCGCAGCCTCTTCGCAAATCAGCCTCTCCATCTCATTCGCCCCGCCAGAGCTGCCTGTCTACGAGCAACCACTCTGTCCCGGCGATGGTTATCTTTGGACACCTGGGTACTGGGCCTACGCCGACGCCGACGAAGGCTACTACTGGGTGCCGGGCACATGGGTCATGGCTCCGGAACCTGGACTGCTCTGGACTCCAGCCTATTGGGGATGGGGAGGCAACGGATACGTCTTCTACAACGGTTATTGGGGCCAGCAGGTAGGCTTCTATGGCGGAGTCAGTTACGGCTACGGATACTTCGGTGACGGTTATCAAGGTGGACGTTGGCAGAGCGGACAGTTTTATTACAACCGTTCGGTGAGCAACGTGAATGTCACCAACATTCACAACGTCTATAACACGACCGTGATCAACAACACCACAATCAACCGCGTCAGCTATAACGGCGGTAACGGGGGAATCAGCGCCCGTCCCACGCCTCAGCAAGAGTCTGTGGCACATGAGAGACACATCCCGCCTGTCGCCGCTCAAACTCAACACGAGCAAGCTGCTCGCACAAACCCGGAGCAGCGGGCTTCATCGAACCATGGCACGCCGGCAGTTGCTGCTACTCCGAAGCCTGGGGCATTCAACGATCACGCCGTAGCACATGCGAAACCGACGGGGACGCCTTATAACGCTCCCGTCAATCGTGCAGCTGTTCAGCCACCGGCCAGCACCCCAGCCCCGCGTCCAGAGAACAACCCTGCTCGCGCGGATCAGCCTGTGCCAAATAGTCAGCCCGAGTCGAACCGTGCGCCATCGGCACGGCCAAACCAGCCGGAGCCGAACAAGCCAGAGCCAAACCGGCCGGAGCCGAGTCAGCCGGAACCGAATAAGCCAGAACCGAATAAGCCAGAACCGAACCGACCGCCTACAGCTCAGCCGGATCGACAGCCCGAACCGAATCGTTCGCCGTCAGCCCAGCCGAACAATCGGCCAGAGCCCAACCGGAATGAGCCTACTCAACGGCCGCTGACTCCGCCTCCGAGCGAGCGTTCGCAGCCCAATCGAACTCCTCCGCCGGAACCACGGCCAGCAGCGCAACAGCCGCGGCACCCGCAACCGGCGCCCGTCAAGCCGGAAGAGAAGAAGCCTCAGGACGAAAAGCCAAAACAAAGCGAGAAATCGCCGCAGTAGGCAAGAGTCGTGGACTTGATTGAATACTCTGGGCATCCTGAGATTTCAGGGTGCCCTGTTCTTTCGCGCTGATGGATAGGATGAGATGCAATTCAGCTTAATCCGCAGGCTGTTGCTGCCGCTTTTGATGTGCACGGCCCTGAGTGCCGCGGCGGCCCAAGACCCAGCAGGCGATGGTGGATGCCGGCAGATCGCAGGCCAGCTGCCTGACACCGCGTCCACGTTCCGTCATGGTCTTGCCGAGGTGCCCCGCAATGCCATCCGGCTGCGCAACCTCAAATGGGAATTGCCAATCGCCGCCGCTACCGGGCTCCTAATCGCAACCAGTGACGATCACATCAACAGCCACATTCATTCGGCCTCATTCGCGCAGGCTGCGTCGCGGGGATCAAACGTTGGTCTTGGAATCGAGCTTGGTACGGCGGGGATGATGTACTTACTCGGTTGCTCGGGGCACCGCTCATCCTATGCTGCAAACACTGGCTTCACTGCCCTCGAGGCTGTGGGCGCCGCGTCCTTGCTCACCTTGGGGCTCAAAGTGGCTACTAACCGTCAATATGCCTATGGTCGATATACCCACGGCGAGTTTTGGGAGGGCGGCGGATCGTTTCCTTCGGGTCATGCGGCCGCAAGCTTCGCATTCGCGAGCGTTATCGCCCATCGCTACCCGAATAAGCGTTGGCTCAAGTGGAGTGTATACGGGCTAGCCACGGGCGTCAGCCTCGCGCGAGTCGGGGGGAAGAAGCATTTCGCCTCGGACATCCTGGTAGGCGGTACTCTCGGCTATGTAACTGGGACTTACCTGGCGACGCACTAAAGGCTGGGCGGGCAAGGCAGAACTTCGACACCGAGGCTAGTCGTGGAGAACGACATTCAGTAGAGAACTATGAACCTGCAGAGCGCCTTCCGTGCCACCAGCGTAGTGGATAAAGCCCAGCTTCCTGAATCGGTTCATGAAGAAGCTGACCCGCGAACGGGTCGTCCCAACCATCTCGGCTAGGGTCTCCTGGCTGATCTTAGGCACCACGGTTTCGGGAATGCCTTCCTTACCAAAATGAGCGAGCAATAGAAGGACACGGGCCAGGCGTTTCTCGCTGGAGTTGAACAGTTGGTCGACCAGATCCTCTTCGTAACGGATATTTCGCGCCAGCAGATACGCCACGAACATCTCAGACAGCGTGGGTTCACGATGAAGAGCCTCCATCATCGTCTTCTTTTCTACCCGGAGCAGTTCGCAATCTGTCATCGCGGCCGCAGATCCCATACGCAGAAGCTGACCTGCCAATGAACCTTCACCGAAAAAGTTCCCCTCGCTCACGATGGCGATCGTTGCTTCCTTGCCGATTTTGGATACGACCGTGAGCCGTACTTTGCCTTTTTGGACATAGAAAACAGCGTCCGCGCTGTCCCCTTGCGAAAATATCGTTTGCCTTTTCGGAACAGTCAGCATCTTCCTGCCATCGCCAATGGTGGCGAGGAAGGTGTTGGGATCGAATCTGACGTTCTTCTTGGCTATCGCCGCTGGGGTCATCTTCAGATAAGTATAGTCCACAAATGGGACCGATTTTGCGCAAATCGCAAACGCCTCGATTCCTTAGAGATTCTCTCAGCTCGGGAAAGTTCAGCAAGAGTGGTCACTATTGAGCAGTTTTGCATTGCCTCGGGTCTCACAATGAACTGCAAACAGACGGCAAACCCACCGCCACTGATTAGGGGAGAGCAGTGCCACCAACCATTCAAGTCGGCACGATTCTGATGAAGGAATGGCCCGGGATGACGCAACTGCTTGGACTGGAGAGTGAGCCGTGCTCGGGAGACTGGAGTCTGCTCAAGGTGCTGGATGGCTTCTCCCTTGATCGCAAGATTCATGCAGTGGGATGGAATTTCTTCTTCATGGCGGCAGAAGTCAAGGTGATGTTCTTTGGCTCTCTTGGACCCGTGAAGATCCAGACGGCTTTGAAGCGAATTTTAGAAAAAGTAAAGCAGCAACAGTTCAACGCCCTCGAGGTAACTCAAATAGTTGCCCGGCATTTCCTGGGTGTGCCGTATGTGACAGTTTCCGCGCATTCCCGGCACTTGCAACAGAGTTGCTACCTGGACAGCACTGAAACACGACAGAAGTCCCAGCACAATGCGGAATGGGCCAGAGGTTGAACCTGGTTTCGGTCCAAGAGCGGACGTATGAAGCCTGAACAGAAGCCAAATCTCGAGCGAATCCTCGAGTCAGCCATTGTAGCGTCTTGGCCTGATCTGATGCGTAACGCCCAAACCGGTCTGATCCATATTGAATACGGCTTTGCTCCAACTCATACCTTGGATTACGTGAAGGTCTGGTCATCTCTAGCCCCAGGCCATTGGCTTCTGGCGTGCGAATACTGGATGTCAGAGTCCACGTTCCACGGAGCTGGTATTCGCTTCGACAATGGATACGAATCCGAAGGTCTGGCGCAGATTCTGGACTCTGTGATGCAACGCCAGAGCGAATTCGACCTTCCCCCGAATCGTGGCCGCCAGGGACTGCTTCAGATTTCAACTCCCAATCAGGAAGAAACGGCGACCGCCGGGGAGCGGGTCAAAGAAGCTTTCGATTGTCTCGCCTCAAGTCTCGCTGAGCCCGCGCTGGCGTGAGTCGTCCCAACCAAATTACTGCTCCGAGGCTGACAGGCGCCGATCGCTATGGGGTTCTGTGCGTGGCTGCCCCGTGCTGAACTCGCACTTTTAGCCAGGCCTCGCGCCGCACGTGGGACAACGAACCGCCGCGGCCAGTTTCTGTTTGGCTTGCACGGTTCCACCATGCACCGCCGATCGCCAACAAGATGGTCAATAATGAACAGTCCGTAAGTCCATCCTCGTGAATACTAGCAAGAGCACACTTCAAACCCAGCGCTGGTGATGCTCTCGGGTCCAATCTGGCAATTGGCACTTTGCACCACCAGTTTTTGTCGAATTCAGGGACACAATGTCGCTACTAAACACAGTGCTACCTAAGGCTCTCTTAGAGGTCGTCGGCCCGCGCCCCCTGATGCGGGAGGCGGCCCCGGCGCGGGTCCGATTGCAATCGAAGCCTTCTCTGCCGAGTCGAATCGCAGTGATCGGGAACTATCTTCCACGACATTGCGGAATCGCCACCTTCACCACCGACCTGTGCAGCGCCATTTCTGCCGAGTACGGCACGGCTCGCCTGTTAGCTCTCCCGGTCAATGACACCGAAGAAGGATACGACTATCCCGCGCGCGTGCGATGGTCGCTTACCCAGGATGATCTGAAGTCGTATCAAGATGCGGCTGAATTTCTTAACTTCAACAACATCGACATGGTGTGCCTGCAGCACGAGTATGGAATCTTCGGTGGTCCCGCCGGGAGCCATATTCTGCATCTGCTGCGTGGCCTCAAGATGCCCGTTGTGACCACACTTCACACCGTTCTGCGTGAACCTAACCCAGACCAGCTGAGGGTGATGGAGGAGATCGCAGATCTGTCCGACCGTCTCATCGTCATGAGCCAGCTCTCGTCCCAGTTCTTGCAAGAAATCTTCAAGGTTCCTGGCAGCAAGATCGACATGGTGCCGCATGGAGTTCCAGACCTGCCATTCCTGGATCCGAATTTCTACAAAGACCGCTTTGGCGTGGAGGGAAAAGCGGTTCTGCTCACGTTTGGCCTGCTCTCTCCGAATAAAGGAATCGAAAACGTAATTCAGGCTATGCCGGAGATTCTGTCCAAGCACAAGAATGTCGCCTACATCGTTGCAGGCGCGACCCATCCTCACATCCTCCGTCGCGAAGGGGATAAGTATCGAGCCAGTTTGCAGGCCTTGGCGAAGGAAATGGGAGTGGAGTCACACGTGATCTTCCACAACCGCTTCGTCAGTCCCGAGGAAATGCTTGAGTTCATTGGCGCCGCGGACATTTACGTCACTCCGTATCGGTATGAAGCGCAGGTAGTTTCCGGAACGCTTGCCTATGCACTTGGTGCAGGGAAGGCGATCATTTCAACTCCGTATTGGCACGCGATCGAGTTGTTAGACGACCATCGTGGCGCCCTCGTCCCGTTTCAGAATCCCGGCGCTATCGCGCAAAAAACGATCGAACTCCTGGACACTCCCGCAATACGCCACGCCATGCGTAAGCGCGCGTATATGTTCGCACGGGAGATGGTTTGGAAACGGGTAGCGCAAGGTTACATGGGAAGTTTCGCGCGGGTTCGCAGTGACCGCATGGAAAGCCCAAGAGTCCAGTTCTCAGCTCGCGTGACTCACAAATCTCTGGATCAGTTGCCCGAGTTGAAGCTGAATCACTTGAATCAGATGACTGACGACACTGGAATGCTGCAGCATGCAATTTTCACGATTCCGAACCGCAGAGAGGGATACACCACCGACGACAATGCTCGCGCTCTTATTCTTGCCGTACTGCTGGGGCAACTGGATAAGAAACATCTGGATAAAGATCGCTTGGCGAAGGCCGTTTTACCTATCTCGGATTTTGCCTTGCTGTATTTGGCATTCCTGGAGCATGCCTTTAATCCCGCGAAGGGAAGATTCAAGAATTTTCTCCGCTATGATCGCCGCTGGAACGAAGCGGTTGGATCCGAAGACAGTCATGGGCGCGCATTGTGGGGCCTGGGAACGGTTTTAGGTCGATCGGAAGATCACGGACTGAGAGGCGCCGCCGGACGATTGTTCGAGTTCTCCCTGCCGGCGGTATTGGAATTCGGGAGTCCGCGTGCGTGGGCCTATGCCCTGCTCGGCATTCAGGAATATCTCAATTCCTATCCCGGAGACCGCGACGCGCAGAAAGTGCGATCCGCCCTCAGTCGGCGATTGTTGGAAATGTATGACTCAATCCGAAGGCCGGACTGGAACTGGTTCGAGAACGTTTTAGCCTACGGAAACGCCAGATTACCCGAAGCCTTGCTGGTAGTGGGCTCAGCTTGCTCAGATGACTGTATGGTTTCCGCTGGCCTCGAATCGCTCGATTGGCTTCTGAGAACGCAGCGTTGCGAAAGCAGTGGCTGTTTCGTGCCGATCGGATCACAAGGCTTCTATCGCCAGGATGGTGAGAAGGCTCGCTTCGATCAGCAGCCGATCGAGGCGGCCGGCGCAGTCTCTGCTTGTTTGCAGGCATACCGCGCAACTGGTGACAGCCGCTGGCGCAAGGAAGCGTGGTCAGCTTTCAATTGGTTCCTTGGCGACAACGATCTGCAACTGCCTCTTTACGATGCCGCAACTGGCGGCTGCCGGGACGGCTTGCATCCCGACCGCGCCAACGAAAACCAGGGAGCGGAATCAACGCTATCGTTCTTGATGGCGC
>JADGNQ010000289.1 GCA_017883385.1 Candidatus Sulfotelmatobacter sp. | reverse complement strand
GTTTGCAGGATATACTTCCAGACGAAAGCATCGCTCGACCCGACTTTCGCGCGGACCTTCCCGTGGAAACGATCGTCATTTTCGTAATCATCATGATCGGGCGCGCATTGATCGCCGAAGGGCGAAGTTTTGGCTCCTTTGCCGTAGATATCAGCCGCCAGGCCGACGAGTACGCTGCCCAGCGCAACTATCCCTTGGCGGAAGAGAGTTTGCTGAGTCTGGTAAGGTCCGCCGAGCGCAAGAACGGCGCCAATAGCATTGAGGTCGGCATCTACCTCCGCCGGTTGGCGCGCCTCAAGGCCGAGCAAGGCGACAACGCTGCCGCCGAGTCCTTCCTCCAGCGCGTGCTCTCCATTCAAGAAGCGAACCTCGGCCCCAACTCTTCCGACCTCATTCAAACGCTCGACTGGCTGGCGCAGCTTGCGCGTTCCCGCGGCGACCTCGACTCCAGCATCGCGCTCACTCGACGCATCCTCACCGTCCGCGCCGCCGCCTACGGCGAGAGTGACTGGAGAAGCGCCGCCACCTACAACACTCTCGGCCTGTTACTCCACGACAAAGGAGAACCCGAGAGCACCCTATGGGCCCTCCGCCGCGCTCTGGAGCTTCGCGAGAAACATGCCGGCAATGCGAGTGAAAACACCAGGGAAGACGAAAGCGACTTGGTTCTCAGCCTCAACAATCTCGGGATTGTCCTCAAACAGCAAGGTCAGCTGGAGGAATCTGAATCTCTGCACCGCCGCGCATTGGCAATTCAAGAGAAGATTCTTCCGCCGGATAGTCCTGACCTCGCTCCCACGCTGACCGCACTCGCTGAAGTGCTCTGGCGCAAGCAAGACTTCGCCGCGGCCGAACCCCTGTACCGCCGCTCCATCGAGATTCAGGAAAAGGCCTTCGGGCCCGCAGACCCGCAACTTACCCCTGCGCTCAGCCAACTCGGCCGCATGCTGACGCTGAAACAGGATCCTGCCGCCGCCGAGCCATTTCTGCGCCGCGCACTCGCCTTGCAGGAAAAATCCAGCCCTCCCGATTCCCTTCCCGTCGCCGAGGCACTCGAGCATCTGTCCTCCGCGCTCCGGGCCAAGGGGGACTTAACCGAGGCCGTCCTCTTGCTGCGGCGTGTGCTGGAGATAAAAGAAAAGCATCTGCCCCCGGAGCACGCCGCCATCTCGATTACCCTCGGCAACCTGGGGTGGGCGCTCTGGCAGCAACGCCAACACGCCGACGAAGAGGGCTCCCGCTTCGTTGCCACCCAACTCTATAACCTGGGTTCGCTGCTTCGCGATAAAGGCGACTTCGCCGGTGCCGAGCCCCTGGTCTGGCGCGCTCTTGCCTTGGAGGAAAAAACCTTTGGCCCCGATCACATCTCTTGTGCCGAGACCCTCGAGATGCTCGCCTCTCTGCGCGTGGCCCAGGGCGATCCCAAAGGCGCCGTCCCGCTTCAGCGGCAAGCCCTCGCCCTGAAAGAAAAATCATTCAAGCCCAATCATCCTCAAATCGCCAACACGCTGGTGAATCTTGCCGTCACGCTTCCCCAGGCCGGATCACCCGAAGCTGGATCCTCCGATGAAACAGAACCGCTCCTGCGCCGCGCCCTTCTTATCTACGAAAGCGCCTTCGGTTCCGAGCACCGCGCCGTGTTCTCCACTCTGTTTCATCTCGCCACGTGCCTCCACAAGAAAGGCCGGTTCAAGGAGGCCGAGCCTCTCTACCGCCGTGCCCTCGCCATCTCCGAAAAAGTCTGGGGACCGGAGCACTCCGAAACCGCGAGCACCATGGGTATGCTGGCCAAGCTTCTCCATGCCACCGGCGATATCACCGGAGCCCGCCTGCTCATGGGACGCGCCTACAACATCGCCGCCAAAACCCTCGGCGAAAAACACCCCACCACTCTCGACATGAAAACCACGCTCAACGGCCTGATGATGAAACTGGCCCCGCCTCCCGTGAACTGATTCCCGCAGGAGGCATTTCATGAACGGTTTTTCAGGCAACTGGCGTAAACACCTGATTTCGACTGTTGACTAGGCTTACGCTCGATTCTCGCCCTCAGCCAATGACGACAATGCCTGGGAGGCAAGTTCGCTGCAGCGCATGGTTAGGCTTTCGCATCATAGCCCGGAGTCTTGGAGCGCAACAGACCGTAAAGTGTGAGCAGCAACGCCACCATGATAGTCACACCGCACAACTTGAGTGAGCCGGAAACAATTGGATTGTCGGTGCCACCGGGTGGCGGGAATTTTTCATTGATCGTCGGCATGAGCTTCGACGATGCGCCGATGAGGGCCCCTGCAACGCCCGCTGCCCCGTTTGTCCACGTGCCAATTTGCAGCGTCGCGAACCACACCTTCAACACCGACGCACTCAGCCGGAGTTCCTTGACCAGGAAGCCGAACGCCACCATCAACACACCATTGGCGGTGAATTCGATGTGCGCCATCACGATACCGCGAAACCACGCCACGGCTGACGGTGGGATGAATCCGATCACACAGCCGACCGTGATTTGGAGAACCCCTAGAATCAGCGTCCAACGTTTGATATTCGTTTTCAAGCTGTCGATGTCAGTTGTCATAGGTATGTCCCGGTCAAGCTAATGACTCGCCTCCAGCGGGCGCTGCGAAACACTACCACGATACCTGGTGAAATATCGCCATTCCTCTCATTGACCGGGCCTGAGCGTAATGGTTACGACAGTTATCCCCGTAAGCCTTAGAGTTCAGAGCCTGAGACCGTGGTCGGCCCGCTGCTGGAACACCTTGAGATTGAAGTTGGGGCGAAGGGTCCCCAGATCGGGGTGTTGTGCAAAGAACTGTTTAGCATCGCCTCAATGCCGACCAGCTTGTTCGCCATCCACTAGGCGCTGTCGCAGTCAGACTTCCAGATGACCCGGTTCACTTCGTGAACTTGAACACAAGACCGTTGCCAAAACCCGAAGCGGCCCCGTAGAAGCTTCCTCCATACAGGCTGAGTCCTGTCGGTCCAACCCCGTCTCCAGACGAGAAATTATGCAGGATGATTTCTTTGCTCTTTGTGTTCACTTCAAATATCACGCCGCACCCGGAGGGCTGGTTGTTGCTGTCCAGGCAGTTAGAGCTATTGCCACCGCCCCAGGCCGTCCCGTACAGATTTCCTGCCTTGTCTCGCACCAAGAGTCCAGGGCCAGAGCCGTCAAGCGGATACCCAGTAAAGATGTGTAGCAGGGTCTCGGTGCCATTGGCACCGACCTTAAACACGGTTCCGCAGCCTATGGAACTGCAAATTAAGTCGCCGCCGTAGGCTGTAGTGCCGTAGAGATTGCCAACTTCGTCCCGAACCAGCGCACTCAAGGGACCGGCTCCGTCGGTAGTACCACCTTTAAAGTTGTAAAGGATGGTCTCCGAGTCGTTTGGCTCTATTTTGAAAACAGTGCCGAGGCCGGAGCTACCGCCAAAGTACGTACTGCCGTATACATTGCCCGCGTCATCCAGAATGACTCCTCCATATGGGTTTACGCCGTCGGTCTGAGAGTTCGTGCCGAAAGCATGCAGAACGTGCTCTTTCCATCCGCTGGACGAGTGCGTCAACTTGTAAACAACCCCATTTCCGTTGGGCCAATCTCCGTTGCCGCCGTAGAGCGTAGTTCCATAGAGGTTGCCTGCCGCATCGCGAGCCAGGGTTCCGTTTCCGGGATATGCACCGTCAGCCCCGCCGGTGAAAACGTATAGTATGCTTTCCTTCCACCCACGGCTGGTGTGCGAGAGCTTATAGACCACCCCGCATCCGTTGCCGTCAAAGCAACTCGAGCTCCCCCCCCAATAAGTTGTGCCGTAAAGATTTCCCTCGGCATCCATAATTAGACCAGACGTCGGAGTGGTGCCATCACTCCCGCCGACAAAACTGTGCAACACCGTCTCCTTGCCCTTCGGACCGATCTTGTACACCGTTCCCCATTGCTTGATGCCGCCTCCAAAAGTGGTTGCGTAAAAGTTGCCTTGTTTGTCCTGAATAGGTCCTGTCAGGGGGCCTGATCCGTCTGGAGATCCCTTAAACACATGAAGTATCTTTAGGGTCCGCGCTTCAAGCGGTTGCGTAACAAAAGCCACTAACACCGCCGTGATAACTAGCGTCATTGCGCCACGTGGGGCGCGTGCACTTATGGCAGAGATCCTGCCCAGGAGTGCCCAATTGCTGTTCATGGGGAGCCACCTTGGGGTTCCGGTTGGAGTAGAGAAGAAAGGGTCCAGAACGCCGGGCTTTGGAGTCTCGCGCTGGAAGTAAGGTTGCCTGCTGGCCGGGAACGACATCTCTGGGCGACAATTTCAGCGACGGTGACAATTAAAGGCGCAGTGCCGTGCTCTTAAAGGTCACGCTGTCACCAGCGTTTCGGTTCCCGTCGAGCACAATCCGCATTTCTGATCAGTAAAGCTTCAACAGGCGAGGTGCCCAAAGAACCGAGGCCACCTCTCGGGCCGTCGTTTTGTTAACTGCCGTAACATCCCCATATCACTCATTGACCCACGTGCGGTTCCCAAAGCCCTTCCGCTCGCGAACGCATCCCAGCTCAAGGTCGAGTCCCTTCCTCGCAAGCAATCCCGCCTTCCACCAGGCTGTACACACAGCGCCAACGAAACCCATTGGCATCGTGCTTCCCATATCCCCACACCCGTAGCGTGAGCATCTCCCCTTCGACTGCCGAGGCCTCTACAAACACATGATCGTTCTCCCGCAGTGGGGGACGAAGACCGACTGGCACAAGCTTGACCAGCAACGGCTGGTCGATCACCACCGGCTCCCGCGAATCGTCCGCAGCAAAGATCAATGCCCGGGACGTGCGCTTGCTGAGATACTGCGTCACGATGAGGAAGTCGTTCTGCGTCCAGGCCACCGCCGCGACCCCCACATAGTCGCAGAGTTTGCGAGTGCGCCCGCTGGCCGTGTCCTCAAGGAATAAAGAATGAAACGTACCGGCGAATTCGGCGAGAGGAGCCTCGCGTTCGCTATTGCGCACCACGTAGCGC
>JADGNQ010000022.1 GCA_017883385.1 Candidatus Sulfotelmatobacter sp. | reverse complement strand
CTTCATTGCCGGTCTCCTTTTCTTCTGTGCCTTGAGCACGTCGATAACTTGGGAGCGTACAGCATCCCGCCGGAGACCGGCCTTCTCATCCCATCTGTTTACATCAACTACTGGTGCGATCAGGCCGCTCGGGGCGACTCACTTCGACGAAGAACTTTGAACGCTGTTCATCAGGGGGCTTACCCACGAACTTTCGTCGGCGAACTTCACACTAGCCACCGCAAGAAGCCCCTTCCAAGACCTGCACGCATTGACAGGTGTTGCATCAAAGCCTCCTTCGTGGGTGAATTTTCCCGGATCAATCGAGCCCTCGGACGAATCGTAGGTTCCAACCTTGCTATACGTTTTCCCCTCTCGGACCAGACAAACGAACACAAAACTCTCAATCCGTTTGTCTGAAACATTCTTGATAACAGCCGACGATCCGCGCCATTGCACGAACTCCAACGGGCTATTGTCCTGCTGAATAACGGTTCGATCCAACACCCGAATGCGAGCAGTCTGTGCGAAACTGCAAGCAACTGGAGAGAGTAGCAATGCCGCCCAAACACACAGATTTCTCATGCTCCCAGTATAGTTGTCGAAATATCGCCATTACACTCATTCGCCTGGTCCTGAGCGAGGCCGCCCGTTCAAATCGATTTTCCACGAACTGCCCGCAGACCTGATTTCCGACCACCGGACAACTTTCCGCATGGAACCAGAGTCCAAATAGAGGTAGGATTGGCAGAGGCGGTTTGCCCTCCCGGGCAACCAACCGTCGTTCGGTGGAAGGAGTTGATATGAGGAACCCCACCTTGCTGAAGACTCTTCTTGCAGGTATCGCTTCGTTCACACTCGTTTGCGCGCCGATCCCCGCTTTTGCCCAACATGGTGGTCATGGTGGAGGTGGCGGCGGAGGGTTCCACGGCGGAGGCGGCGGGAGCTTCCATGGCGGCGGCGGTGGTTTCCACGGCGGTGGCGGTGGCAGCTTCCATGGCGGCGGGTCGTCCACTGGTGGCTATCGCGGCGGCATGTACGGAGGCGCGGGCCGATCCGCAAGGATGGGAGCAGGGGCGCGCAATTCCGGCAATGCCAGGGCCTGGTCGTCGGAGGGACGAGGCAACCGGAACACATCGCCGGGTTGGCATTCGTTTGGCAGATCAGCAAACGACGGGGGCATGGGCTCCGGTCGTGGCGCGGGCATGGGTTCTGCGCGCGGCGCGCGCATGGCCGACGGGCAGTGGCATGGCTTCGGAGGCACCCACAATGCGCTTGGAGTGCGGTCGAACGCTGCGTCGTTCGGCCGCGGCGGCTTCGGATCTGGCTCTGCCTTCCGAGGCGGAGGTTGGCGCGGAGGTCGTTTCGGCTGGGGCGGCGGTTTTGGTTGGGGCCGCGGTTGGGGTTGGGGTGGTTGCTGGGGATGCGGCTGGGGATTTGGTTGGGGCCTCGGTTGGAGTCCCTTTTGGGATTGGCCCGCGTACTCGTATAACCCGTGGTGGAGCTACGACGATCCTTACTACATCTACCCGAATCCTTAACCAGGACGCCGGTACAATTCGATTGGAAGGCGGGGAGGAGCGATCTTAGCCGGATCCCCTTCCCAGCAGTAAGTTGTCGATCAGTCGCGTAGTCCCGACAAACGCAGCGACCGCCACCAGCACGGTGCCACCTACAACTTCGACGGGATCGAGCGTGTCCGGGTTCACGATCTCAAAATAGTCGAGACGCACCGAGCGTTTCCCCGCAATTGCCTCACGCCCGGCAGCCGCCAACCGGCCCGCATCTCGCTCACCCGCATCCACCAACTCCTGCACGCGCATCAGCGAACGACGCAGCACCAGCGCCTGCTTCCGCTGCTCGGAATCCAAATACGCATTCCGTGAACTCATGGCCAGCCCATCAGCCTCGCGCACGATCGGGCACACTACAATCTCCACTGGCAGGTTCAGATCCCGCACCATGCGCCGGATGATCGCCACCTGTGCCGCATCCTTCTGCCCGAAAAACGCCGCGTCCGGTTCGACGATGTGAAACAGCTTCGCGACGACGGTTGTAACGCCGCGAAAATGATCGGGCCGCGAACGCCCGTCCAACTTGCCGCTCAGTTCCTCCACCGTCACCCAAGTCACCGGTGTGGGGCGGACACTCCCTTCGGCAAGCTCAGGGCAGGCTCTGTCCGCCGCTGTGGGATACATTTCTTCCACCGACGGCGCGAACAGCAACTCCACACCTTCGCGTTCCAGCAGTTCCCGATCGCGCTCGAACGACCGCGGATATTTCGCCAGGTCCTCATTCGGCCCGAACTGCGTCGGATTCACGAAGATCGACGACGCCACGAGTTCGCATGACGCCTTCGCCGCGCGAACGAGTGAAAGATGCCCCTCATGCAGCGCTCCCATGGTCGGAACAAATCCCAGCCGCTTGCCAGCGCGCCGGGCAGCGCGAGAGGCACTCCGCATTTCGTCAATGGTCGTGAAGGTCTTCAGAAGATGCTCAAGCCTTGAATGTGGGGACAGCCGCCGAAGCTTGCCCTGAGCGAAGCCGAAGGGGCTGTCCGTCGAGCGCAGCTCGACTCTGTTGGTCGGCACAATTGGTCGGCATAACCTGAGAATTCCTCGCGCCTCACGCCGCCGGCACCCACCTGATGGCAATGTGCGCGCCCTCCAGCATGCCACCCACAATGCCTTTGTTGCGACGAATGGCGACGCCATCCTGCTCTGACGCCCTGACTCCATTCTCCGCCGCCGCCACCACCCGCCCATAAGGCCAGTTCGAAGCCGGCAGACGCGCCAATGCCGCCAGCAGATCGTCGGGCTTTAGGATGATTTCCGCACGGTCTGCCGTATCGAACAGGGCCACCCCGTCCGTGCGGACGATGAGGTAAGGGTTGCGCCAGTTCTTCATGTCTTGAACGTGCTCGTACTGCGCAGCATCCGCCGGAGGAAGGGCCTGCAACAGGGCGCTCGGATCGGGCTCCGTCACCGCATTCTGCTGCGAGGAACACGCAACCAGAGACATCCCCAGCAGCAGAATCGACGCCGCCCGCATGCGCTGAGACGTGCAGATCACAGGGCCGAAGCTACCTCACCATCATGGGAACGTCCGTCTTGACTGCCCAGACCAGCGCGACAATCCATCCAATCACGCTCCAACCTAGGAAGAGGTTCAGCAGGAAGATCGCAAGAAGATCGCGCTTGCTTCGGGCCAGGGCGATGATCGACGGCAGAAAGTACATCACGGTCCCGAAGCCGAAGAGCGGGAAAAGGAAAAACGCGGGGAAAATCATAGGACCTCCTTCCCAATAGCCTAGCACCGTTCAGGGGCTAGGGGTCAGGGCTCAGGGATTCAGAGCCCCCCACCAGTGACTACGGGAAGAATGGCTCATTTGTTCCGGACGACGGCCTAGCCCCTGATCCCTTGGTCCCGACCCTTGCTCTTCTACCGCCGCATAGCCCGTTTCCGCGCCAGCACGGTATCGAGCCCAGCCTTAGTCTCCTTGGGCAAATGATACGACTCTTCATCCGACGGATACTGGTGCGATCGCACGTCCGCGCGAAACGCCTGCACCGCATTCGTGATCAGCGCCGCCGCATCTCCGTAGCGCCGCACAAACTTCGCCGGAGGTCCAAACGTCAGGTTCAGAATGTCATGAAACACCAGTACCTGCCCGTCGCACTCAGGCCCAGCGCCAATCCCGATGGTCGGAGTGTCCACTTCCGCCGTGATCATCGCTGCCACTTCGCGCGGAATGCCCTCAAGATACAGACAGGCCACGCCCGCGTGGTCGAGCGCCACCGCATCGCGCATCAATTGCTCAATCCCACCCAAACTCTTCCCCTGCACCTTGTATCCGCCCATCACATTGACCGATTGCGGCGTGAGTCCGATGTGCCCCGCCACAGGAATCTCCGCGTCTATAATCTGCCGGATCAATTCGGCGCGCTTCTCCCCACCCTCAATCTTCACCACCTCCGCACCGCCTTCTTTCACAAAGCGGGCAGCGTTGCTAATGGCGGTTTTGGCGTCTATCTGATAAGACCCGTACGGCATGTCCGCGACGAGCAGAGCGTTCTTCACACCACGCCGCACCGCCTTCACGTGGTGCAGCATCTCGTCCATCGTGACCGAGAGCGTGTTCTCGTAGCCCAGCATCGTTTGAGCGAGCGAATCGCCCACCAGCACCATGTCGATGCCGGCCTCGTCCACCAGGCGCGCGGACGCGTAGTCATAAGCAGTGAGGCAAGTGATGGATTCGTGGCGGAGTTTCTGTTCCCGCAGAGACGCGGTGGTGATCTTCCGACCGGAGCCGTCGAAGAGACGGCCCCCGATAGGGGTCAAACTCATGATGTCCTCCAGTGCCCCTCCGCCTCGGGCGGATAGAGCCTGTACACGCATCTTGGCGTCTAGAACTTTGATGACGCTCAAGTTATTGTAGCCGCAAGAACGTCACTAGTCGATGGCCTTCTATCGTCAATGTTCTCAGTGGGTTTGGGAAGGGCACGGCTTCAAGCCGTGCCTCCTGGCGCGACCAATAGACAATGGCTTTAGCCTCTGGGGGATTGTCAGCCTGCCGCGTATTGTGGGTATACAAGTAAGACATATTGTATACCGTCTTACTTGATGGTAAGATCGCTTTATGTCCACCTACCGCACCGTGATCAGTTCGAAAGGTCAGGTCGTCATTCCCGCCGAGCTACGCGAGCAGTTCGGGCTTGAAAAGGGCACTCGTGCAACTTGGACCGAAGAAAAGGGCCGCTTGGTGCTAACCCCGATCACCGCACAGCTGAGCGAGATCCGAGGATTCCTTAAGCCAAAACCGGGTGAGCCGTCCATGTTCGAGGAGCATTTCGCGGATCGCGAGCGCGAACGCGAACGCGAGCGCAGGCGAGAGTAAGAAATGTCCCCATCGTCATCTCGTGGCGGAACGCGGCGATATGTGCTCGACGCCAACGCCTTGATCGGCTTCTTCGAAGACCGCGAGGGTGTCGCGGGAAAAATTGAACGGCTCGTGGGTGAGGCCCTGCGACTAGACTTGCCGCTCTTGATGTCAGCGGTGAATTGGGGTGAAGTCTTCTACACTGCGTGGAGGCGACACGGCGAGGCTAAGGCCCGCGAAGCCGAAGCCAGATTGCAGGAGATGCCGATCGCCGTCATCGCCGCAGATCGAGAGCGCGCCACCCGCGCCGCCGCCCTCAAACAAAAGCACAACCTGGGCTACGCCGACGCCTTCGCCGCCGAGCTCGCCATCGAGCGCGGCGCATGGCTGGTCACAGCCGATCCAGAATTTTCCAAGGTTGGAAAGACACTGTCGCTATACTCGCTACCGCGGTACGAAAAGTAGCCCGGTCCAGACGGTTCCCTACACCCCCACCGCGTCCTGCCCACCCAGCGGCAAGAAGTACTGCGTCCCCTTGATCGGCTCGGTGACTTTGCGCAGGAGTTCCTGCAGGTCCTCGTTGCGATCGACGAAATCAATTTCCGACGTATTAACGATCAGCAAATCCGACGACGTGTAGTGAAAAAAGAAGTGTTCGTACGCCTTGACCACTTCCTCCAGATACTCGTCGCTCACGGCCCGCTCGCCCGGAGCATTCTTTTTCTTGAGCCGCTTCTTCAGCACCTCGGGCGTGGCCTGCAAATAAATCACCAGGTCGGGCGTGGGCAATTGCTCGCGGAAATGGTTGTAGTAGCGGTTGTAGGTATCGAGTTCCTGGTCAGTCAAATTCAGGCAGGCAAACAACTTGTCTTTCTCAAAAATGAAATCCGCAACGACCGCCTTCTGCGACCGCGCTCCCAGGTCGAGCGCCTGCAACTGCTCGAACCGCCGCACCAAAAAGGTGAACTGCGCCTGGAACGCGGCTCCGCGCTCTCCTTCATAAAAAGGACCCAGAAATGGATTCTCTTCGGGCTCCATGACGCGCTGGGCATTCAGTCGCTCGCCCAGAATGCGCGCCAGCGTGCTCTTGCCCACTCGGATGGGGCCTTCCACTGCAATGTACCGGGGGAGTTCAAAAAGATTGGCCATGTCTTCGTGCTACGCGTCTTACTATTTTATCGGAAGTGGCAGGATATCTCGGATACCGCCGAGTGGCAATTGCGGGATGAGTTAACAGCGGGAAAGCGATTTTAGATTGCAGATGTTAGATTGCAGATTGGAAGAGATCGGCGGCGTGTGACTACTCCGAATCTGAAATCTCCAATCTGAAATCTGCAATCCTTTAGAATCCCTCCATGCTCGGCCTTGCCCTCACCGGAGTTGCCTCGCTGGCCGCCGCCGTCACGGCCGGCTACCAGTCCATGGCGCCGACCGGACAGTGGTACGGCCGCACGTTCACAAGCCTCGCCCGCGGGACGAAACAACTCGCTCTCACCTACGACGACGGCCCCAACGATCCGCACACGCTGCGCCTGCTGGAAGTCCTGGCTCGACATCAGGTGCAGGCAACGTTCTTCCAAATTGGCCGCTACGTCCAGCAGCGCCCTGAAATCACGCGCGAGATCGTCAAAGCAGGACACGTTGTCGGCAACCACACGTTCACGCATCCCCTACTGACCTTCAAGAGCGCAGATGAAATTCGCCAGCAACTCTCCTCCTGCCGCTCCGCCCTGCAAGGCGCCATCGGGGATCACGCAAATCTCTTCCGCCCCCCGTTCGGTGGACGCCGCCCCACGGTCCTCCGCATCGCCCGCGAGTTGGGCCTCGAACCAATCATGTGGAATGTGACCGGCTACGACTGGAACGCGCCTCCCTCGGCCGCCATCGAGCAGAAAGTCACCATGCAGATTCGCGGCGGCGACGTCATCCTGCTCCACGATGGCGGACACAAACAGATGGGCGCCGACCGCTCGCAAACCGTTCTGGCCACGGATCGTCTGATCACGCGCTACAAGGCGGAAGGCTATGAGTTCGTAACCATTCCCCAGATGATGCAGAAAGGTGAGAGTTGAGGCTTTATGCTTGTGTGGGGCCGGGTCCTCTGACCCGGCCGCGGCCCGCAGGGCCGCGCTTTTCCTCCGCCACTTGCTCAACTCTCTGTCAGCAACAAACCCCGCGGCGCTTCGCCCCGCGACCGGGCCAATGGGCCCGGTCCCACACACAACCTCTACCCCCGCACTGCCGCGAACGCTTCTTTCGCCGCCGAAATCGTCCGCTGAATATCTTCTTCCGTGTGGGTCGCCCCCAGAAACGCCGCCTCGTACTGCGAAGGCGGCAGGTACACGCCGCTATCGAGCATGCTGCGAAAGAACTTCGCAAACGCCTCGGTATTCGACTTCGATGCCGAATCCCAATCCGTCACCGGCCCTGGGTTGAAGAACCACGTAAACATCGATCCCACCCGGTTGTGGCACACGGTAACGCCTGCCTCTTTCGCGGCCGCCGCCACGCCCTCCACCAACTCTCCGCTCAACTTCTCCAGCCGCGGATAAATTTCGCCCTTGCGATCCCGCAACTGTTTCAACATCGCGCACCCCGCGGCCATCGCCAGCGGATTCCCCGAAAGCGTCCCCGCCTGATACATCGGCCCCAGCGGCGCCACCAGGTCCATGATCTCTTTCGGCCCGCCGTACGCGCCCACCGGCAACCCTCCGCCAATAATCTTCCCCATCGTCGTCAGGTCCGGACGAATGTTGTACAGTTCCTGCGCTCCGCCAAACGCCACGCGAAATCCCGTCATCACCTCGTCGAAAATCAGCACTGACCGTTCCCTCTCGGTCAGCATCCGCAGCCCCACCAGATAATCGTCCGCCGCAGGAACGCATCCCATGTTTCCCACCACCGGCTCCACAATCACGCACGCAATCTGGTGCTTGAATTTCTGGAATGCGTGCTCGACGACAGAGAGATTATTGAAAGGCAGCGCCAGCGTAAACTGGATGAATTCCTCCGGCACGCCCGCCGATCCCGGAATCCCCAGTGTCGCCACGCCTGACCCAGCCTTCACCAGCAGCGCGTCCGCATGTCCGTGATAGCAGCCTTCAAACTTCACAATGTATTTGCGCTTCGTGTAAGCCCGCGCCAGCCGGATCGCCGACATCGTCGCTTCCGTCCCGGAACTGACGAAGCGCACTTTCTGCATGGTTGGAAAGGCACTCAGCACCAGCTCCGCCAGATCGGCCTCAGCAGGCGTCGAAGCTCCAAAGCTCGTGCCATTGCAGGCCGCACCCACAATCGCGTCGAGCACGTTCGGCTCCGTGTGGCCCAGAATCAGCGGCCCCCACGAGCCGATATAGTCGATGTACTCGTTTTCGTCGGCGTCCCAAATGTGCGACCCCTTGCCGCGCACAATAAACGGAGCATCGCCCCCCACAGAACGAAACGCCCGCACCGGCGAGTTCACCCCTCCCGGAATCATGCTCTCGGCGCGTAGCTGCAGGCGCCGCGACTGCTCAGTCTTGCGCGAAGTGGTGGAAGGCATCGAATCCTCTCGACAAGAAGAAAATCTTGCGAACAGATCGGACGAACGCAATCGATTACTATAGCAGCGCCAGCCCCCTCGAATTCATCAGATATTCATCGTCCTGAAATCACTTCGCAACATGTCGGCGGTATCTTAGGGTCATCAGCTTGCCCTTCTAACCGGGAGGGTTCGAGGGACAGTTTCGGGGGCTCCGAACTGTCCTTTTTCTTTTTGCTGCTGCTCGTGTAGGGCCGGGCCCATTGGCCCGGCCGCGGCGCGCCAGCGCCGCTGGTTTTTCTCGCCACTTGGCACCCCTCATTAACCACAATTAACCCTCCATCGTATAATCCCCTCAATGATCACCGTCTCCAAGGAGGACTACCTCAAGTCGATCCTCGAAGCCGAGAGCGAGGGCGAAGCAGTCATCTCCGCCCGCCTCGCCGACCTGCTGAAAGTCTCTCCGCCCGCCGTCACCATGGCTCTGCGCCGCCTGAAGAAGGACAGCCTCGTGCGCGTCGAGTCCAGCGGCGAAGTCCGACTCACCGCGGCCGGCCGCAAAATCGCCCGCAAGCTGACCCTGCGCCATCATCTGATCGAACGCATGCTCTCCGAACTCTTCGGGATGGAATGGTGGAAGGTTCACGACGAGGCCGAGCGCCTGGAGCACGCGGTCTCCCCCGACTTCGAAGCCAAACTCCTGGCGAAGCTAGGCTCCGGCGGCGCGTGTCCGCATGGCAATTTGAGTGAACTCGAGGGCCCGGCCAGCCGCCGTCGTCGCGGTCTGGTCCTGCTCGCCGATGCCGAACTCGACAACACCTACACCGTCAGCGGAATCTACGAACGCGACCGCCGCCTCCTCGAGTTCCTCGAGCACCGCGGCGTCCGCCCTGGAGCCAAGCTGCGTCTCATCGAGCGCAACTACGACCAAACCCTCACCCTATCCACTCCGTCAGGAACCGTCTCCCTCGGCCCCGCCGCGTCCGAACGAGTCTGGCTCGCTCCGGCGGCGCGCCCAAAACGCTGACGCCTCCCTTCTCTCTTCACTGTTTGCATTCAGCCGAGTCACTTCGCAAAAACTCACAGTCCACCCTGTCCGTAAACTTTGCCCAATGTTTTGTAGGCTTCCTCGCACCAGTAGAACGCCTCGTCGTAGTCACCGAGTGCCAGGTAAGGCGTAATGAAAGCACCCGGGGGAATATAGCCACTTTTGGCGGCGTTGCTTCAACCCTTCAATCAAGCATAGTGCTTCCGCGCGATTGCCTGCGCGCGCATGGGCCGTCACCAGCATGGCAAGCGAGCCGGGGCTTCAGTTCGTCATCGCAACCGTTTTCTCCAGTTCGGCAATCGCCTCGTCGGTCTGATTCTTAACAATCAGAGCGAAACCGAGGCCCCAACGAACGTTCGTATAATCCGTGTGCACGGCTAACACGCTTCGCGGTAAAACATCAGGGATATCGAAATCTAAGTCTGAGCTAGTGCAAGTCGCCGGAGCAACTCTTGAAAGCGGTGGTCGGAGCGATAGCGATCAAAGATCGGATCGACGGCGAGGTATTCCATCCAGACAGCTCGATCGCCATACGCGGCTTGTAGCCATTTGAGTGTGTCTTCGTCGCTTTTCAGCGCCGCGTAGATCTGAGCCAACCCGTAGGGCGAAACGTAACGCCTCCTCGAGGTTATCTCCAGTTCGTGTGCGATTCGGAGTGCTTCACGCCTCCGCCCTGCTGCAGCAATGGCAACCGCGACCTGGGCCGTGTAAAGTGGGCTCCCCCCTGACAGACTCGCAGCCCTCTTCAGCTCACTAATGCCCTCGCTGCGCAAGCCTGCCTGAACGTAGCCCTCGCCGAGCAGAAGGTGTGCAGCTGCGAAGTTCGAATCCAGCTCAACAGAGTTTCGAGCGTGTTGGATTGCCCTGGAGTAGTCATGTGCCTGGTAGTAGCGGAGTGCCACCCATGTGCCGATCATGAGATTAAGTGGATCGAGCTCCAGCGCGCGGTTGGCTTCGGCAAGTGCTTCGTCGTGGCGACGCCTAATGGAAAGATAATCTCCGTACCAGTGGTGCGCATTTGCATATTGAGGATCCAACTCCAGAGCACGCCTGAACTCGGCCTCCGCTCCGGCCCAATCCCAACCATGGCTAAGCACCAACCCCAGGGAGGCGTGGGCTTCCGCCGATTGTGGATCGATCTCGACCGCTTTGCGAGCGGCGGCGTACGCCTTCGGAAGTGCGTCGGCCGGGGATTTGAACCCGTGCCACGCAAGTCCGCTGTTGCAGTCGGCCAGCCCGGAATATGCCGCGGCATAGGTTGGATCGCTGTCAACGGCCTGCTGAAAATAAAGCTCCGCCTTTTGCATGCCGTCGGCGGTTCGCTTGTTCCAGTAGTAGCGACCCTTCAAATAGGCCTCGTATGCTTCAGGCCTTGTTTGTTGCGGATTTGCTAAACGTGTTTTCTGTTTTTCCGTGAGAGCGATGTGTATTTGGCTTGCGATGCTTTGCACCACGGAGTCCTGCACAGCGAGCACATCTTTGAGTTCGCGGTCGTAACTTTCGGTCCAGAGGTCCGTCTGATTTTGTGCCTGGATGAGCTGAACGGTAATGCGTACTCGGTCCGACCACCGACGAACACTGCCTTGGACAAGATACTCCGCGTTCAGTTCTTTACCGATCTCCTTCGCAGCCAGACTGCTGCCTTTGTACTTTGCAACAGAACTGCGGGCTACCACGGTGAGTCGATCCCGATTCAGCTTCCCGACTTGGGCGATCATTTCTTCAGTCAGGCCGTCACTGAAGAACTCTTGGTCGGGATCGCGGCTCAAGTTCTCGAACGGCAGGACAGCGAGGACGATCTTGCCCTGGGAATGTGTGGGCGGCGGGCTCGATGCTCGTCGCCAGGCCAGGAATGACAGCAGGCACACGACCGGGAGCAACGCCAATGCTCCGACAAAAAGCCACCTATGGACCTTCCGACTCCCCGGTCCATGAGCGGTTCCGGCATGCGTCGCCTTCTCCGCCGTAGGATCTTGATCTGGCTCCACTAAACGCAGTCTTCGGGCTAGCAACCATCCATCAAGTTCCGACACGAAATTCCGGTCGCTGGCGGGGACGACCAATGCCTCTGGCTCGGCCGCTGCGCTCGCTTCTTCGGGAGTAATGACCGGCGCGATAAAGCGATACCCCTGCCCGGTCACGGTCTGTACAAATCGCGGGGTGTCGGCGTCATCCTTCAGGACCTGACGAAGCTTGCGGATCGCGCCCCGGATACTGTTGTCGGTATCCAGGAAAACACCCTGGCCCCAAACCCTGGAAACGATTTGATCCCGGGTAACAATCTCGTCCCGGTGCTCAAGCAGAAGGAGAAGGATCTCGAACGGGATACGCTCCAGCTTCAGCACATGACTGCCGCGGCGGAGCCTCGGGGGACGCAGATCGAGCTCATAGCCTTCGCCGAACCGGATCGGTTGCTCCACTCCAGTTGGCTTGGAAGCCATGGCACACCCCGTGGAAGTGGAATGATTTTACACCACACCCGAAACACCGTCATAAGTGCAAACCCCGCTCCCACTTAGAGCGACACAAAACATAATGTCGCGACACACTCTCCGATATGGACAAGAGCGTCCGTTGCCGCAACTATGCCGATCACCACTGACGGAAAGCCAGTGAAAAACCAGGAGGAAGCACAATGAAAAAGATACATGGCGACACAAAGAAGTGGGCTCTCGGGCTATGCATGTTGATGGCGACTCTATGGTTCGGGTCTGCCGCCGCAAAAGCCGATGTCGTATTGGACTGGAACGCGATCGCGGTGAACACAGCGATCACGAACGGCCAGAACCCATTCGCCCAGGCACGATACGCGGCAATCGTACAACTCGCGGTATTCGAATCCGTGAACGCCATCACTGGCGAGTATCATCCCTATCTCGGAACGATCGTAGCACCACCAGGTGCATGCCCCGAGGCAGCAGCCATCCAAGCTGCCTATCGCGTGCTGAGCACCTATTTCCCAGCTAGCGCCTCGACCCTCGACGCCGAGCGCGCCAACTCCCTCGCATCTATACCGGACGGTCAAGCCAAGACCGACGGCATTGCCACGGGTGAAGCCGCAGCTTTGGCCATGATCGCTCTGCGTGCAAACGACGGATCGTCGCCACCGCAATTCAAGATCCCCGGCTCGCCCGTTGCGGGAGAATGGCAGGCCACACCAAGTTGCCCCATTGTCAATGGAATCGCGGTCGGAGTTGCGCTTCAATGGCAGAATGTGACTCCATTCGGCATCCCGAGTGCCAGTGATTTTCTCCTCGACCCGCCACCAGCGCTCGCGAGCCGCGAGTACGCGAAAGCATACAACGAGGTGATGACGGTAGGAAGCATCTATAGCACGGAGCGGCCACAGGATCGCTCCAATGTCGCGCTCTTCTATGCGGCATCTTCGCCGACTCAGGTCTTCAATCAGGTCGTCCAGCAGGTTGCACAGGAGCGTTGGCATTCGCTTACCGAAAATGCTCGTGCTCTGGCCGTAGTGAACATGGCGATGAATGACAGCCTGGTTGCGTCATTCCTCAACAAGTATCACTACAATTTCTGGCGGCCCGAAACTGCAATCCATGCTGGTGACACAGACGGTAATCGGAAAACCCAGTCTGATCCCAGCTTTGTCCCCTTTGTCACGACTCCATGTTTCCCGAGTTATCCCTCCAATCACGGCAGCGCAGCCAATGGCGCGGTCGAGACTCTGAGACATATATACGGTGAATGTCGGCATTCCATTACGTTGTCGAATCCTGCCGTGCCCGACATCGTTTTGCAATACACGACCTTCAAGCAGATCACCGACGACATTTCCGACGCGCGCGTCTACGGTGGAATACATTTTCGAACCGATCAGGTCGCAGGCGAGCGCCTGGGAAAGGCTGTAGGCAGGGCCGTCTACAGGAACAACTTACGTCGCAAGCACCACTACGACTGAGCATTCAGATCGAGAGCGACTCGCCATTCGTGGGCTGCGGTCCGCAGGTTCTGCGGAAGGGGGCACGGATGGCGAGTCTCGCACGGCGTTCTCACGACCGAGGTTCGCCCGGCCACCGATCCACACGTTCCGGATTCTGGTCGGCGGCACGGACGCTATCCATCAAACTGGTTTCCGAGACAGTCCACGTCGCTTCAACCGTAAACAGCTCAGGTTAGCGGTCATGGGTGCGAACCGCGGCCTGCCGTCAGGCTCGACCCCGGAACCGGATGATCTTCCCGCGATCGCGTTTTGACGGTCTGCCTGCCGGTAGCTGTTCGAACTCCCGCATCGCTTTACGCTCCGCCGCCACCTTCAGGCGCATCTCCCGGCTCGCGTCGGTCTCGCGGTAGAGCGTTTGCGCAACCGGAGCCGGGCCGCGCACGTCGCTGAGCAGCAGGACTTCCACCTCAAAGTCGCCGCCCTCGTTGGTCACTCGCAACATGTCTCCAATCCGTACCTCGCGCGCCGCCTTGGCAGGCTGCTGGTTGGATTGAATCCTGCCCAGCTCGCAGGCGCGCGCGGCCAACGATCGCGTCTTGAAGAATCTGGCCGCCCAAAGCCACTTGTCCATTCGCACGGAAGTCATGGTCTATTTTCCTATAACCCAGGGTCTCCGCAGCAAACACCTCTAAAGCATTGCAAATAAGCCTTGTTACGTCGGTTATCTTCCGCAGAAACTCCCGTACCGATAACCTCGAAAATACTGCTGGTTGCGGACCGGACAAAGTTCATGCGGAAACGGGAGGCTTTGCGAACTCAAGCCCTCCGGCTACCAAGCTCATCAAAAGGGACGGGACAAATAATGACCGGTAGAACTCTTGCGCTTCTTCTTCTCACAGTATTCATTCTTCCCTTCAGCGTTTATGCACAGAGCGGCGCGACAGGCGCGATCGCCGGTGTCGTGGTCGACAGCAAAGGCGCTCCGGTCTCCAGCGCGCAAATCGAGATCGAGGCTGCTGGAGCCAGCGCGGCGGCACGCACAGTGTTCTCCGACGCCGGCGGCAATTTCACCGTGCCCTCGCTTCCGGTTGGCGAATACGACGTCATAGTCAAGGCTGCCGGATTCTCCACCAGCAAGTACAACGGCGTGTCCGTCCGATTGACCGAGACCACGCGGCTGAACCCCTCTCTCGGCGCTTCGAGTGTCGCAAAGACCGACGCCACCACTGGAACTGCGCCAGCCGAGGACGTGGTGATGGTCGCCACTCCCCCGGTCGTCGTCATTGAAACCGGCAACCCGGCCACTGGCCGCACCGTCGAAGCCAACGTGATCGGCGCCCTGCCCCTGGCCACGCAAAACTTCCATCAACTCCTGACGCTCTCGACTGGCGCCAATTCTGACTTGAACGCCTCCGCGCAACTGGGCCGCGGCGATGTCGGCATCAACGTAAACGGCCAGCGCCAGGACAATAACAACTATCTCCTCGACGGAATCAGCGTCACCGATCTCCGCAACTCGGAGTTGTTTAATACTCCATTGCCCAGCCCGGATGCAGTACAGGAATTCAAAGTTCAGACCAGTCTCTACGACGCGACCGAGGGCCGCAACGGCGGCGGCAACATCAACGCTGTCCTCAAAAGCGGTACCCCTCGCTGGCACGGTTCCGCATTCGAGTTCTTTCGCAACGACCTTCTCAACGCCAATGAATACTTTCAGAATCGGGACGGACAGCCGCGCCCAGCCGTAAAGCAGAATCTATTCGGCGGCAGCCTCGGCGGTCCCCTGGGACACGACGCCAAAGGCGGTTACCTGTTCGCTAACTATCAGGGCACTCGCCAGATAAGCGGCCTCTCTCCGGGAACGATCATCAGCACGGTGCTTCCGGTGCTGCCCAGCGACCGCTCCGCCTCCTCGCTATCCATGGCCGGTTTCGGCAACCCGTTTACCCCGATCGATCCTGTTGTCCTGGCCCTGCTCAACGTCAAGAGCAACCAGTTTGGCGGAGCCGGTGGAGGATGGTTGATTCCCTCGCTGGCGCCCTCCGATCCCCTCAATCCAGCCGCTGGCGCTGCATTCAATCTCAGCACGCCCGGCAGATTCAACGACGACCAGTTCACCACCAACTACGACCGCCAGTTCAGAGATGGCAGAGACAAGATTTCCGGCCGGTTCTTCTTCTCCAACTTCCGTTCCTACCTGCCCTTCGGCGCCGGCAACGTTCCGAGCACGCCCGGAGAGCAGCTCACCAACGGCGACCTGAGCTTTCCGGTCGATTTGCCGGTGCGCAACCGCTTCCTCAGCGTGACCGAAACCCACGTCTTTGGCCCGCGCGTGGTCAACGAGCTGCGCTTCGGATTCCTGAATCTGCAGTTTCAGAACACGAATCAGCCGGTGGTCACAGCCAACCAGTTGGGCATCATCCGGCCCAGCAACAATGACACCAATGACATCTACCGCTTCACCGTTCAAGGGGTCAACATCGGACCCAACGACAGTTACAACCTGAGCCAGGATCAGCACAGCTTCACCTTGTCCGACACCGTCAGCTATTCGTTGGGTAAACATTTCCTTCGCTTCGGCGGACTCTACACCCACACCGGCATGGATCGCGACTTCCCACAGGACTTCAACGGCCTCGTGGGTTTCAACAGCCTGCAGACGTTCCTGCTGGGTATTCCGGCTTACGGCTTTAACGCCAGCGGCGTCACCAATCACCGCTTCCTGCTCAACGATTCGTCGGCCTACGTTCAGGACGACTACAAGATCACAAGAAACCTTACCGCTAACCTTGGAGTGCGCTGGGACCTGATGAGCGCTCCCCAGGACGCTCTACACCACATGACCAACGTCATTCCCAGCCTGCTGGCGCAAGGTCAAAGCCCCTTCGTCTATTCCAAGTCGGTCAACGCTCTGAACATGCCCGGCCTGGTTGGAACGGCCAGCGAGACTGGACGATCCAACAACTACGCTTCGAACTGGGGTCCCCGCGTCGGCTTCGCCTATGATGTCTTGGGTAAGCACACAACTTCCGTCCGCGCGGGTTACGCAATCTACTACGAACGGGAAAACCTGGGTGTCGCCGAGCAACTGGCGAGCCAAGCACCCTTCACTCCCAGCGTGACCACCTTCGGCACGGCACCTTACCAGCTGGCGACGATGTTCAACGGTCTCCTGCCGCAGGCCGATACCATTGATCCAAATTTTGTTCCGAAGTCCTCGTTCTTGGTGGGATTCATTGATCCGACGACTGGCACTCCCACTTCCGATCCCAACATGTATCCCATTTTCAGCGGCTCCACCTACGGCTCGACGGCCATGTCGGTGCCTCTCCACTATGTCTCGCCCAGCACCCAGCAGTGGAACCTGAGCGTGCAGAGAAGCCTGCCCAAGAGCTGGATCATGGAGGTCGGCTACGTCGGCAGCAAAGGGACGCATCTTTCTGCCATGCTCGATCCGATGCAGGCCCTGCTGGCTAGTCCGCAGAACCCCATCACCGTGCAGGACGTCTTCGGCAACACCTACAACATTACGCAAAACACCCAGCTCAACGTCGGCGCCCGCTCTCCACAGCTCGGGCTGAACCCGCGCGGCTACTTCCAGTTCGTCAATTCCGCGACGTCCCACTACAACTCGCTGCAGGCCACAGTAGCTCATCAATTTGCCAAGGGCCTACATTTCCAGGGCGCGTATACACTCTCCAGGTCCACCGATCCAGTCGTTTCCTCTGGCGCCGGGGTTTACCAGTTCCCGATGAACGATCAGACCAACCTGGCTCCTTCCATGGCGCTGTCTGACTTTGATCGTACCCATCGCCTCGTGCTCAGCTACCGGTACGAACTGCCGTTCTTCTCTCGCGCCCATGGCGTGGAAAGCGCCGTTCTGGGACATTGGTCCATCGGCGGCGTCTCTGTGTTCCAGTCTGGGGTGCCTTTCCGTGTGACGGACTCCCTGGGTGCGTCCGCCTATGGCACACCGATCCCAAACACAGCCGCTCCCAGCCTGGCCCCGGGAGCCACGCTCTCCAGCGCTCTGACCTCCGGGACCATCGAGCAGCGCCTTACCGGATACTTGAATCCCGCTGCCTTCATTCCGGCGCCGGTGGTCGGAGTTGACGGCTCGACGGGCTTCGGCACTTTGGGCCGCAACGTTTTCCGTGGGCCCTTTCAGCAGAACTGGGACATGTCCCTGGCGAAGTCTTGGACCGTGTCGGAGTCTCAAGTCCTGAAGTTTTCTGCCGATTTCTTTAACGTGTGGAACCATCCCGTGTTCGACAAGCCGTCCATCACCGACGTCGAGAATCCATCGTTTGGGCAGATCACTAACACAGTCGGAACGCCCAGGCTGGTCCAGTTCTCTCTACGTTACGCATTCTGAGGAATGACAGTGAAGATGCTCAGGTTCTCCCTCGATAGGCTCCATCGCCGGTTCCCGCGGCGTCTGTTTTACGTGGCCGGCATATTGCTCGCTCTGTTCGGCTGTTGTTTCCTCCAGGCTTCCGCAGCGCAGGAAGCCTCGCGGAAAGTGGTGGCCAAAACGGCTCCCACCTATCCCGAACTCGCCAAAAGGATGCACGTAACCGGCAAAGTCAAGCTGGAGGTCGTCATCGCGGCGAACGGGACTGTAAAATCCGCGCGCCTGGTTGGAGGAAGTCCCGTCTTTGAACACAGCGCGATTGACGCTGTGAAGCAATGGCGATTCGAAGCCGCCCAAACGGAGACGAAGGCGGTCATCGTCCTGGAATTCGCAGATCAGTAACCCTTCTGTCCCGTAGGAATCTGTGCCATAGCCTGACGTCCCTGGTTCTGTCCCGTAGGAATCTGCGTCATAGCCTGACGTCCCTGGTTCTGTCCCGTAGAGCCCGCCCCTGAGCTTGCCGAAGGGGACATCTGAGAATGGCCCGGCGTTTCCAACGCCGGGTGGCCGGCGAGGAACGGAACGCATCCCGGAGGGATGCCTGAAACATCGCCGCGACCTCGACGCCGCCTTCAATCGGCTCCCGCCGCCTCCCAACGAATCTGGCTCGCTCCCCCGAAGAACTGCTCACCCTTCTCTGCCACGCCCCTCTGTCACAATCGCCCTCCTGGTTCGCCGTGAACTCGCAAGGAGTATCCATTTTGAGCACGGCCCTTAACCTGCCCGCTTTCCTCCTGTCATAATCACGCCATGCTTTCGACGGTTCTGCAGGATCTGACGTTCGCCGTCCGCCAGTGTCGCCGCAGCCCAGCCTTCGCTCTAACCGCCGTCCTCACCCTCGCACTCGGCATCGGAGCCACCACCGCCATCTTCAGCTTGTTCGACGGCATTCTCTTGCGGCCCCTACCTTTCCCCCACGCCGACCGACTCGTCGCCATTGACACTCTCGAGTTCCCGCCCGGAATCGCCGCCACCAACCTCGGCGCAGCCTATGGCACCGGCAGTTCCTATCCCAACTTCTTTGATTGGCAGCGCCAAAGCCACAGCTTCGAGTCGCTCGCTTCTTACGACCACATCGTCCGCCTCTTCAGTAAGGCGAACGGCGAAGGCGCTCGCGTGCTGGAAGGTGGCCGCGTCTCCGCCAGTCTGTTTTCGCTGCTCGGCGTAGCTCCCGCCCTCGGTCGCACCTTCACCGTCGACGAAGAACTGCCCGGTCATCGCGTCGCTATTCTCAGTCACGAGCTCTGGGTCTCGGACTTCGCTTCGTCGCCCCACGTGCTTGGCGAAACGATAAAGATCAGCGATGAACCCTACACCATCATCGGAGTCATGCCGGCGAGTTTCCACTATCCCATCGGGCAACCATCTGCCTACTGGTCGACCTACTCGATCGACGCCGAAGGTCGTGCACCCCTCACTTCGTTCCGCGACTTGGATAACCTCTCCGTCGTTGGGCGCCTCAAGCCCGGCGTCGCCGTCACGCAAGCTCTCGCGGAAATGAACACAATCGAACGCGGCCTTGCCGAGCAGTACTCCGAAGATCGCTACCGCCTGGGCGTTTCGATCAACCCATTGCTCGACGAAGAAGTCTCCGATATCCGCCCGGCACTCTCTCTTCTATTCGCTGCGGTTGGAGTCGTCCTGGTCATCGCTTGCGCCAACGTTGCTGGACTCCTCCTCGCCCGCGCCAACGGACGCCGTCCAGAAGTGGCTCTGCGCACGGCCCTCGGTGCGAGCCGGATTCGCGTACTGCGTCAACTGCTGGTCGAAGCCTTGCTCCTTGCCCTCACCGGCGGTGCCGCGGGCATCCTCGCGTCTTTCGCACTACTGCGCGCTGGACTCCACCTGATCCCCAGCGATCTCCCCCGGTTGTACAACATCGCTATCGATGGCCGAGTGCTGGTGTTCGCAGTCGTTCTGTCAGCAGTCACGTCCCTGATCTTCGGATTGCTCCCGGCGTGGAGAATTTCGCGGTCCGATCCAGCCACTGCCCTGCGAGATTGCGGCTTTACGACCACCTCCGGGCGCCACCACAACCGGCTTCATCACACGCTGATCGTCGCTCAAACTGCTCTCGGATTCACTCTGCTCATCGGTTCGGGATTGCTTATCCGTAGCATGTTCAACGTGATTCACATCAACCCCGGTTTCGACACGACACACACCGTCTACTTCGACATCGCGTTGACCAACAAACTCTATCCTGTCCCGGCCAAGTTCCACTTCATCGACAGGCTTCTCCCGGAGATTGCGGCGCTCCCCGGCGTCGAAAGAGTGAGCGCCGGACATCCGTTGCCCATCCTTTGGGGACCTGGAACGTTTACCAACTTCACCATCGCAAATCATCTGAACTCGCCCGATCATCTTCCGGATGCCGGCGCCGCAGTCGTGATGCCGGGCTACTTCGAAACGCTCTCGATTCCACTTCTGCGCGGGCGTACGATTGCGCCGCACGACAACGATCTGAAAGCCGCACCGGTGGCGGTCATCAATCAGGCCTTCGTAAGGAAATACTTCCCGAATGAAGATCCGATCGGCCAGTACTTCACGCCGAAGTTTGAACATACCGACGAACCGGTCATCGGACGCCAAATCATCGGAGTCGTCGGCGACACCAGGGTCGAAGACATGTGGGACCCCTACCAGCCGGAGTTCTTTCTGCCCTATGCCCAGGATCCCAGTCACCAGCGCACTCTCATCGTGATGCGAGTCGCCGGAGATCCCGCAGCCTACGAGAACGCGGTTCGCAAAATCGTTGCCGGCAGGACTGACGCCCCGGTCTTCAGCTATCGCACGTTTGCCGAAAGCATCAGCATGCAAGTCGCACAGCCACGCTTTGAAGCCGTCCTGGTTTCGGGCTTCGCCGCCATTGCTCTCTTGCTGTCGGCGCTTGGCCTTTATGCGGTCCTCTCCTACGTCGTCTCCCAGCGAGTACGCGAACTCGGCCTCAGAATGGCCTTCGGAGCATCTCGTTCCGACATCTTGCGCCTCGTGCTGCGTCGCGCGCTAATCCTCGCCTGCCTTGGTATTGGAGTCGGAGTGCTCACCTCGTTCTTCGCCACCAGACTCATCACGGATGTCCTGTTTAATGTCGCCCCACTGGATCGATCCGTCTTCTTCGCCGTAACGCTGATCCTGATGTCGTCTCACTCCTGGCTGCCCTCGCCCCCGCCCTCCGAGCCTCCAACGTAGACCCCATGCGCACCCTGCGCGATCAGTAGGAGCCGGAACAAAGTCGCGCGCAGCCAACCTTGGAGCGAAACCCTTCGTGATCCTTCGTGCCCTTAGTGGTTTAGGCTTTTCTTCCCGCCTCAACCTGATCTTCCGCCGGGTGCCCCATTTCTGGCACGTTTTTTGTGCCAGAAGTGGGGCTTTTTCACCTTCCAGGGAAGACCCCATGCCAAAATAGTTAACTATAGTTTACGATTTGTTATATACTTCCGCTAATAAACGTGGCGCACCACGTGGGGCCCTCTTGAAGATCCGTTCCAATTGAAAAATGCAGGATCCGAAAACAGTATCGAAACCGCGCCGGGAAGTGCCTTCGAACGACCCAGCGGCGAGGCCTCCAGATTCCGGGGACAGTGGTCATGTGTCGTTGGAGGGAGTCCACGGCTCTGTCGCCGTACCCCACCACGAGGCCGGGTTCTGGGAGCAGTGGCGCGCTTTCGTAGGACCGGCGATTCTTGTCAGTGTCGGCTACATGGATCCCGGTAACTGGGGCACCGACCTGCAAGGCGGTGCTCAGTTCAAATATGGCCTGTTGTGGGTCGTTGGACTGGCCAGCCTGATGGCCATCTTCATGCAAGTCATCTCCGCGCGCTTGGGCGTCGTCACCGGCAAGGATCTCGCCCAATGCTGCCGCGACTGGTATCCCTCGTGGACCCGCTGGCCCAATTGGTTGATGAGCGAGCTGGCGATCGGCGCCTGCGATTTGGCAGAAGTGCTGGGCAGCGCCGTCGCTCTCAACCTGATGTTCCACATCCCCATGCTGTGGGCAGTCATCATCACCGGCCTGGATGTGTTGCTCCTCCTCGCCCTGCAGAGTTTCGGCATGCGCGCCATCGAAGCCGTCGTTCTCGTCCTGATCGCAACCATCGCCGTCTGCTATTTCATCGAAATTTTCGTTCTCCCCCAGACTCAGCCCAGCTTTCTGGAGATGGGGCGGGCGCTGGTCACGCCACATTTTCGCCAAGCTGGCATGTTATACGTCGCCATCGGGATCATCGGTGCGACTGTAATGCCCCACAACCTCTACCTGCACTCGGCATTGGTGCAAAGCCGCAAGTTGCAGAAAGACGAACCGTCCATCCGCAGCGCCATCCGCTTCAACACCATTGACTCCATCGTCGCTCTCACCATCGCCTTCTTCGTCAATGCCGCCATTTTGGTGCTCGCGGCAACGGTGTTCTTCGGCAAGGAGAGCGTGACTGCCTCGGGAGGCCACATAGTCCGGTTCGTCTCTGACAGTGACTGGATTCGAGTCGCTTATCTGACGCTGGCTCCATTGCTGGGGACGGCTGCCGCCAGTACGCTGTTTGCCGTCGCACTTCTCGCGAGCGGCCAGAGCAGCACCATCACGGGCACTCTCGCTGGCCAGGTCGTGATGGAAGGCTTCATGCATTGGCGCATCCGGCCCTGGGTACGGCGGCTCATCACGCGGATGCTGGCGATCCTGCCCGCCGTCTTCATCATCGGCCTCAGAGGTAACAGCAGTGTCACCGACCTGTTGACCTTCAGCCAGGTAGTGTTGGCCCTGCAACTTCCGTTCGCCATGTTTCCCCTGCTGCAATTCACCAGTTCCGGAAAGCGCATGGGAAATTGGAAGAATGGCCGCTTTCTGCTGGTTGCAGGTTGGGCCAGTGCTATTCTGATCACCGCCATGGACATCTACGGCCTTCCCGACTCACTGAAAGCCGCATGGAAGGTCATCACCGGCAGATGATGGAAGAAAATGTGGGGCGGACACTCCTGTCCGCCAGATGCCACTGCGAGAAACGGTTCGTATCAGGGCACCGCTTTTAGCGGTGCCGCAAGGCCAGCTGAAACAACACAGGCTTTAGCCGCTGCGTTGTTGCTACATTAGCCAGAGGCTCCTCAGCGCTCTGATGCGAAGAGGGCAGAAACCAAATCCATGTACGACACGATTCTCGTAACGCTGGACGGCACTTCAACCGACCGCGCCATCATCGAACACGTGAAACAGCTCGCCAAGCTGGCGCAGAGCCGTTTAATCCTCCTTCACGTCGCCGATGGATGGGCCGCCAGAACCTATGGCCCTGACGCGGTCAGTCCCGAGATCGCGGAAGACACCGCCTATCTGCAAAAAGTTCAGGCAGAATTTCAGTCCGCCGGCATTTCCGCCGAGGCCGAACTGGCATACGGCGAACCCGCCGACCAGATCATCAAATGGGTTGAGAAGAAGCGCTGTGACCTGGTCGCCATGAGCACCCACGGACACCGCTTTCTGGCCGACCTCTTCCTCGGCTCCACCGCCACTAGAGTCCGCCATAGCATTCGCATCCCCATTCTCCTCCTCCGCGCAAAGTGATCATGTAGGGACGGACGCCTTCGTCCGTCCGTCGAGCGAAGTCTCGACAGCAGTTAGCAGAATAGGCTCGCTCTCCTCCGTGTCCTCCGTGGTTAGAACCCCCTGTTCTCGCCACCCCTACGCAATCCCCGCAAGAACGACTAAACTTATTACCTTAGATTTTCACGCTCTCATCGAGGAAGGCCATTCATGTCTGTAAATAGCTTCGGTAGCAAATCCACCCTCCAGGTCGGCACCAAGGAATACGAAATCTACCGCCTCGACGCCCTCGACAAGCAGGGAATCTCCACCAGGCACCTGCCCTTCTCTCTGCGTATCCTGCTGGAAAACTTGCTGCGCACCGAAGACGGTCGCAACGTCACCAAGGATGAAGTGCGCGCTCTGGCGAACTGGAACAGCAAGTCGAAGCCCGAGAAAGAAATCGCCTTCACCCCCAGCCGCGTCCTGCTCCAGGATTTCACCGGAGTCCCCTGCGTCGTCGACCTGGCCGCCATGCGCGACGCCATGCAAACTCTCGGCGGCGACCCCGCGCTGATCAACCCCCTCCAACCGGTGGAATTGGTCATCGATCACTCCGTACAAGTCGATGAATTCGGCACCGCCAACGCCTTCGACATGAACGCGCTGCTCGAGTTTCAGCGCAACAAGGAGCGTTACTCCTTCCTCCGCTGGGGCCAAACCGGTTTCCGCAACCTCGCGATCGTCCCGCCCGACACCGGCATTGTGCATCAAGTGAATCTTGAGTACCTCGCGCGCGTAGTCTTCGTTCACGAAACCAACAGCAAGCGCACCGCCTACCCCGACACATTAGTAGGCACCGACAGCCACACGACGATGATCAATGGGTTAGGGGTGCTCGGGTGGGGCGTGGGTGGGATTGAGGCCGAGGCGGCCATGTTGGGTCAGCCTGTCTCGATGCTGATTCCGCTCGTGGTCGGTGTGAAGTTGACGGGACGATTGCGCGAAGGTGCGACCGCGACCGACTTCGTTCTTACCGTGACTGAGATGTTGCGGAAGCATGGAGTGGTTGGGAAGTTTGTGGAGTACTTTGGGCCTGGGCTCCGCGATCTGCCTCTTGCCGATCGCGCGACCATTGCCAACATGTCTCCGGAGTACGGCGCTACTTGCGGAATTTTTCCGATTGATAAGGAGACGCTACGCTATCTTCGGCTTACGGGACGCAGCGAAGAACAGATTGCACTCGTGGAGGCCTACAGCAGCGAGCAAGGACTATTTCACGATGAGAAGACTGCGGAGGCGGAATACTCTGAGTTGCTCGCGTTTGATCTGGCTACCGTCGAACCAAGCCTGGCCGGGCCGAAGCGTCCGCAGGATCGCGTTGTACTGTCACAGGCGGGAGAATCGTTTCAGAAGGCGCTGCCGTCGCTGATCAAGCCCAAGTCTGCGGCGAAGGCCGCCGCGCCTTCTGCAGTTGCCGCTGCGAACAGCGCGAAGTGGGAGCAGGAAGGCGGAAGTCCTGCTGCCATTGGCGTGGAAGATCCGAACGTGCATGAGCACGTGGCGGCCTCGGTGAAAGATTCGCTGAAGCACGGCAGCGTCGTCATCGCAGCGATCACTTCGTGCACCAACACTTCGAATCCTTCGGTGCTGATTGGCGCCGGCCTTCTCGCGAAGAAGGCGGTCGAAAAAGGTCTGACCATGCCGCCGTGGGTCAAGACATCGCTGGCTCCGGGATCGAAAACCGTGACCGACTATCTGGCAAAGGCAGGATTGACCCCGTATCTCGAGAAGCTGAAGTTTCATCTTGTCGGCTACGGCTGCACGACGTGCATCGGCAACTCAGGACCGCTTCCCGACGAAGTCTCGAAGGCGATCGATGAAAAAGAGCTGGTGGTCGCTTCCGTGCTCTCAGGGAACCGCAACTTCGAGGGCCGCATCAATTCCGAAGTGCGCGCCAACTACCTGATGTCGCCTCCGCTGGTGGTGGCGTTTGCGCTGGCGGGACGCATCGACATTGACTTGCGCAAGGACCCGATCGGCAAAGGCAGAGATGGCCAACCGGTGTTCATGGCAGACATCTGGCCGTCGTCGCGCGAGATACAAGAGACGATGGCGCAGTCGATCACTTCGGAAATGTTCTCCAAGTCCTATGCCGAAGTCTTTCAAGGCGACGAGCGCTGGCGCGGGCTGGTGGTGCCCAAGGGCCAAACGTATGCGTGGGAGGAAGATTCCACCTACATCCGGCGCGCTCCGTATTTCGATGACATGTCGGTGAAACCTGCGCCCGTGCGAGACATCAAGAAGGCGCGCGTGCTGGCGGTCCTCGGCGACAGCGTCACCACCGATCACATCTCGCCCGCGGGCTCGATCAAGAAAGACGGTCCGGCGGGAAAATACCTGCAGGAACACGGCGTGAAGCCCGCGGATTTCAACTCCTACGGGTCGCGCCGCGGCAATCATGAAGTCATGGTGCGCGGCACGTTCGCCAACGTGCGGCTGCGCAACAAACTGGTTGCGACCGAAGGGGGATTCACCCGCCACCTTCCAACGAATGCCGAAATGTCGATCTTCGACGCTTCCGAAAAATATCGTACTGCGGGCACACCGCTCGTCATCCTCGCGGGCAAAGAGTACGGCTCGGGCTCGTCGCGCGACTGGGCGGCCAAAGGTCCGGCGCTGCTGGGCGTGCGCACCGTTATCGCGGAGAGCTACGAACGCATTCACCGCTCGAACCTGGTTGGCATGGGGGTCCTGCCGCTGCAGTTCCCTGCGGGCCAGAACGCGGAATCGCTCAATCTGACCGGCGAAGAAGTGTTCGAGGTCACCGGCATTCGCGATCTGGTTGCGCACTTCGCTGCCGGACGCGAGGCCAAAGTGCGAGCGACAAGTGGCGGAAAGACGACCGAGTTTAACGCGCTGGTGCGCATCGACACGCCGCAGGAAGCGCTGTACTACGCGAACGGCGGGATTTTGCAATACGTGCTGCGGCAGTTGCTGGCGACCAAGCCGCAGGCGGTGGGCGTGTAAGTGTAGGGCGGACACGCACTCGGCTCCGCTGAGGGCAGACCCCTGTCCGCCGACTTCGCTGAGCGTGCAACGATCAAAGTCCCCGCCCTGTCTCTCCAAAGAACGGAGCGACAAGGACGGGGCACCCGCGGGAATTGAATGATGCGGTCTACTTCATGAAAGCAAGGTGGCAATAGTGAAAACGAAAAAAGGTGTGATCGGAATCCTAACCGGTGGCGGCGACGTGCCCGGCCTGAACCCCGCCATCCGCGCCGTAACCATTCGCGCAATACGCGAGGGCTGCGAAGTAATTGGCATCCGTCGGGGGTGGGCCGGGCTGGTCGACATGGTCCGCGAAAAAGACTACGACAACAGCGAGAACTGCCAGACTCTGTCGGAGGATTTGGTCAACCGCGCCGGCCGCACTGGCGGTACGTTTCTGCACTCCTCGCGCACCAACCCCAGCAGGGTGAAGAAGTCCAGCGTGCCGCCTCACCTGCAGTCGACTTACAACGCCGAGAAGAACGACCTGACCCCGGAAGTTCTGAAGAACCTGGATTGGCTCGGCATCGACTACCTCATCCCCATCGGGGGCGACGACACGCTGAGCTACGGCGTGCGCTTATATCAGGAAGGCGTGAAGGTCGTCGCCATTCCCAAGACCATGGACAACGATGTCCCCGGCACCGACTACTGCATCGGCTTCAGCACCGCGGTCACCCGCACCATCGCCATGACGAACAGCCTGCGCACCAGTGCTGGCTCCCACGAACGCTTCCTGGTCCTCGAAGTCTTCGGACGATATGCCGGGTTCACGGCCATGCTGCCCACGATGGCCGGAGCTGCGAACCGTTGCGTAATTCCGGAACACAAGTTCGACATCGAGCGCCTCACAGAGCTTATGGTCTCGGACCGCCAGAAGAATCCAAGCCGCTATTCCGTCGTCCTGGTTTCCGAGGGAGCGATGTTCCAGGGCGGAGAGATGATCTTCGAAGCCGAAACCACCGACGCCTTCGGCCACAAGAAACTCGGGGGCATCGGCGACCTGGTCTCCGAGAAACTGAAAGAGCTTTCCCCCAAATACAACAAGGGTAAAACGATCGACACGATTAACCAGAAACTCGGCTACCTGGTGCGCTGCGGCGATCCCGACGCCATCGACTCCATCGTGCCCATGGCTTATGGCAACCTCGCCCTGGACCTGCTCCTGGGCAAAATTCACGGACGGCTGGTCGTCCTGAGGAATGGCCGTTACGACAACATGCCCATCGACACCGTGACTGCAACGAAGAAAGTAGTGAACATAAAAGAGCAGTACAACCTGGACCGTCTCCGCCCGCACTACAAGAGCTTCGAAATGAAGCCGCTGTTTATTATGACCAGCGAGACGGGGTAGGCACGCATCTGGGTATCAGCGTCGGGTGCCCCATTTCTCGCGTTCTTTGCGAGAAGTGGGGCCTTTCTCTTCTGAAGATCAAGAGACCTGTAATCGGAGCTTCTCTTCCCACCAAGACCAATCGTTGACGAGTACCTGTCCCACTTCTAGGCAAGCGTAGGCGCGGAAACTACTCCACGGCCAGTCTTCCGGGCGCTGGACCAGGCCGCGGACGACGGGGTTTCGATGCATGTAGCGCAGTTTCTCAACCTCCTTGCGCTGACTCCACACGTTGAAATCGTAGAACCGGCGCTGCCAAAGGTGGTGCGGCGAAGGCGGTGGATGCTCATCCGACGTCAACTGCCCCACTTCTCGCAAAGGACGCGAGAAATGGGGCACCCCGGGCTGTAGAACCCGGCGGCAAAACCCCAATTTGATCGCTTGCATCACGGTCGAAGGGGTTCCCACCTGCGGTTCGGAGATCAGCAGATGAACATGTTCTGGCATGATCACGTAGCCGATGACCACGAATCGGTAACGACAGCGCATCCGCTCCAGGACGGTGAGGAGGAGGTTACGACTATCGGGCACATGCAGAAGGGGCTGGCGTTGATAACAACTGCACGTGATGAAGTGCAGGGCGCCGGTGTTGTAGTAGCGCTTCAAGCCCCAGGGCATGGGCACAGCGTAACGGTGGAGGATGACCGTGTCTGTGATTTCTGACGGAAATCTGTTTTGTCGTTCCCAAAACTGGATTCGTTGTGGCGGGGCAAAGCCCCACTTCTCGCAAAGGACGCGAGAAATGGGGCACCCGGCGACAAAGTGGGACACCCCGGAGTTAACCACGTCAGCAGGGCTTGCGGCGGCGGGACAGGTCTTGTCTGGTTTTGGCGAGGAGACCCCAAGCTTCGCGGTAGTGTTCGTATTTGTAGCGGTCCTGCTTTAGGGCGGTCACGGGATAGACCATGAGGCCGACTTTGCGAGTGGGCTTGAGGACTACGGCTGCGGGGATCAGGTACCAGACATTCACCGGGATGACGTAGGTGGCGAATAGGTCGACGTCGTCGACTGTGTAGGGGTGCTTGGTGAGATAGTTGCGGCGAAACTGGCAGAAGTATCCGGTGCCGTTGCGGGCGCTACTGGACTTGACCTGGACTCGCAGCAGGCTGCCGCGGTGTTCGATGCCGACGTCGTAGGCGAGAGAGTCTCCCCAGGGTTTGAGTACGTGATAGCCATGCGAGGCGGCGGCAGCCATGAATAAGAGTTCGACCCACTCGCCACGCTCCTTAAGAGTGCTGAACTTCCCCCAACGCTTCATCCGCCCCGCCCCGAGACTTTGCCTAAAAACACAAAAGGCGCGACCGGTGGGCCGCGCCTTTCTGATTTTTTACTCTATATATCTAGTTTACTAAATTGATGGGGGTAAAGTGGACAGGGTAAGGATCTTTATATTCGGAATGCTTTCATCGAGTTAAGTACGATCGTGTAGTTTTTGCCTATTGACAAGAAAACGAGTGGGCCACGGTTCTTCCGACGAAAGCGAAAACCCCCACTTCTCAAAAGCGAGACGTGGGGCACCCACGATCAACTTCGAATCCACTCTAAAACTCAACATGCGCGCGCAACGAGGGGACGACAACCGGGCCGCGGTCGCGGTTGTAGCCGGGATTGACGAAGTGCTGCAGGCCGGGCGCGAGGTAGATGCCGCGCCATGCATGGACGGTGTAATACGACTCCAGGATATTTTCGCGGCCGTAGTTGAGATGGCCGTCGCCGAGGAGGAATCCATTGCCTCCGGCGGCGAGATAGTTCTGATGATCTTTCTTGATGGCGTTGCTGACGAAGGCGATGCCGGCGCGGTCCTGCTTGCGATGCCACCACACGCCGTTTGCGCCCACACCTTCGGCGAAAGTTTGATCGACTTCGGTATAGGCGAAGGACTCGGTCTTGCCGTTGTCCCAGCCGAAGCGGGCGAAGGCGGTGAGGTGCGTCGCGAAATTCTGCTCAACGTTGATGCCGAAGCCGTACTTGCGGGTGATGTGCCAGGAGTGGGCGGTGATTTCGGGAATGGCGTCCTGCGCTGCGGCTTGGATGACCTGATCGCGGTAGATGCCCATGTTGGCGGCGTTGGTGTAGGCCAGCAGGCGGACTACGCCCGCTTTCTTCGGGAACACGCCGTGACGGAGTTCGTATTCGAAATTCTCCGCGTGAACTTGCCAGGGCTTCCAGACAAGATCGATGCCGTTGGCGACTTTCGGCATGAGGGTCTCGGCGAAACGGAATCCCCAGTTGCGGTCTCCATAGTCGGCGGTGACGCCGACGGTGTAGCCGCGCGTGTCGGCGGCATAGTCATAGGCACCGTTGTTGTCGGTGGTCCAGTTGAGGAACTGGAAGTGCGTGTCGGAGCCGACAGAATTGATGTCGAAGAAATCGGGCACGCTGAACTTGCCGAAGCGGATTTCCAGACGGCGGCGAGGGAGTTCTTCGAAGAGCGAGAGGAAGCTGCGCTGGTTCTCGACCTTATCCTTGCTGAGCGCGAACACTTTGTGAACCAGGCCACGTCCGAGGTACGGAACCTTGCTGAGCGAGGGGTTGCGCACGATATCTAGATCGGGAGGGCCAGCCAGGCCGAGGCCGGTGCTCAGGGCGGCGCCTCCGGCTTCTTCGATGTCGACCAACAACTCGGTCGAGTTGTTGAGGCGCACTCCGGTGTAGAGCGTGAGCACGCGCGATGTGGCTTTCTCATAATTCGGACTCAGGCTGTTCTTGCCGCTGTAGAGTGCGTGGAAGTCGGGATGCGCTTGAAAGATGAAGTTGGCCTGACCGGAGAGCCAGAAACGCGTGTCCTTGAAATGCGGGAACAGGGATTGCGGGCTGTCGCCGGCGGGGTCCTGGTTTGTGGGTTGAACGGGCGGCGTGTCGGGCTGCTGTTGTCCGATGGCAGAAGCCGCGAGGATGGCTGTTGCGCAACTGAATACGAAGGTTCGCCAGAGAACCGCGAGTTGGATTCGAAATGGCATGGCCGTGGATTAATGCCGATGTATTATAAGGTATTAACTATGATTAACTACAAAAAAGATCCCCAGCCTGGCAAACTGCCCCCAATCTCATTAGCTTAACCTACGAGCGGTTACAGGAATGTTAACGCTTGGAATCCGACTCGAACGGACCTTGTACAGGCAGATAGCGCCATGAAAACTCCCCCCGGTTCCCGATTCGCCGCACGCGGGTAGGTATCCTTCGACTCCGGGACTGGTTCGCTTCGCGAACCAGTCCCTGTGCTCAGGACGACACGGTAATGTGCGGGTCTTGGCACCGAGGTCTTCGAGTTTGACAGCATTCCTCCTCAGCCCCTAACCTTAGTTTTCTCTGACTTATGAAAGTTCTGGTCCTGGGAAGCGGCGGGCGCGAGCATGCGCTGGTGTGGAAGCTGCGGCAGTCGCCGCGGATTTCCCAGCTGTATTGCGCGCCGGGGAACGGCGGCATTGCGGACGAGGCGGAGTGTCTGGCCGCGGACCTGCAGAATCTGGATTCGATCACCGCGCTGGCTGCGCGCCTGCAGCCGGATCTGACGGTGGTGGGGCCGGAGCTTCCTCTGACTCTGGGCGTGGTGGACGAATTCACACGGCGCGGGTGGCCGGCGTTTGGTCCGACGCGGGCTGCGGCGCAACTGGAATCGAGCAAGAGTTTCGCCAAGGAATTCCTGCAGCGGCACCACATCCCGACAGCTGCTTTTGCAATTTGTGATTCGATCGAGGAAGTGCGGGCAGCGCTTGGCCATTTTCATGCGCCGGTCGTGGTGAAGGCCGACGGACTGGCCGCGGGGAAGGGCGTCGTCATCGCCAAGAGCAAGGAAGAGGCGGCCAGCGTGGCGGCGGAGATGCTCAGCGGGAAGATGCTGGGCGAAGCCGGAGCGCGGGTCGTGCTGGAGGAGTGTTTGACCGGGGACGAGCTTTCCTTCCTCGTGTTCAGCGACGGCGAGCGGGTGGCGCCGCTGGTGGCGGCGCAGGATCACAAGCGTGTAGGCGACGGCGACACCGGTCCGAACACAGGCGGAATGGGCGCATACTCGACGGCAGACATTGTCGACGAGCAGATGCGCGACTGGCTTATCCACCACATTGCGCAGCCCGTGGTGGCGGGGATGAAGACCGAGGGGGCGGAGTTTAAGGGCGTGCTGTACTGCGGGCTGATGATGACGGCGCTGGGACCCATGGTGCTGGAGTTCAACTGCCGCTTTGGCGATCCGGAAACACAGCCGATTCTGATGCGCCTGGAAAGCGATCTCAGCGACGCGCTGGAGGCTTCGATTGAGGGGCGCGTAAGTGAAGGGGATTTCAAGTGGTCGCAGGACGCTTCGGTGTGCGTGGTGATGTCGTCGGGGGGATATCCGGGAACTTACGAGGTGGGGAAGCGAATTGATGGGCTGGAAGAAGCGGGCGCGATCGAGGGCGTGAAAGTGTTTCATGCGGGGACTTCGAAACGGGATGGGGTGCACTACACGGCGGGCGGGCGCGTGTTGGGAGTGACGGCGCGGGGGCTGGATTTGGAGACAGCGGTGGCGCGGGCTTATGCGGCTTGCGCGAAGATTTCGTTTGATGGGGCGCATTATCGGAAGGACATTGCTGGGCGGGCGCTGAAGAAGTAGGCGAAATCTCCACTTCTCGCGCAAAAGGCGCGCGAGAAATGGGGCACCCATTGAAATCCTTTTGGGGCCGCAGGTGCGGCTTGGGGGTAGGGATCCTTCGGCTGCGAAAGTGATTCACTTCGTGAATCACTTTCTTCGCTCAGGATGACAATTCTAAAGTGAGAAGCGTTTCTTGGGGAGAGAGATGAGCAAAACGCGGGTTTCGATTGTGATGGGGAGTGATTCGGATCTGGAGATTATGCGCGAGGCGGGGAAGGCGCTGGACGAGTTCGGGATCGCGTATGAGATTGATGTGACGTCGGCGCACCGGTCGCCGGATCGCACCGCGGACTTCGCCCGCAAGGCGGCGGGGCGCGGGATTCAGGTGATCATCGCTGGGGCGGGCGGGGCGGCGCATCTGGCGGGGGTGATCGCGGCGCATACGACTCTGCCGGTGATTGGGGTGCCGATTCCTTCGACATCACTGCAAGGGATGGATTCTCTACTGGCTACGGTGCAGATGCCGGCGGGCATACCGGTGGCGACCGTGGCGATCGGGAAGCCGGGAGCGACCAACGCGGGCATTCTTGCGGCGCAGATGATTGCTTTGGGCGATGCTTCGATGGGGAAGAAGCTTGAGGCGCACAAGGAGAAGCTGGCGCGGGGCGTGGAGGAAAAATCGAAGAAGCTGCGAGAGAAGTAAAGCCGATCGCTACCCAAGAGTCAAGGTCCCCACCCTCCGACTTCGCTCAGGGCAGGCTCTCTCGCAAAGAACGCGAGAAATGGGGCACTGGGCGGAGCGCGGAAGAGGAATCAGAAACAACTGCAGAGCTCGCTGGCTAGGAGCTTCTTTGAGGCGGCCCGACGACCCGCAGGGGCTTCCGCGCAAAAGGCGCGAGGGTTTGAAGAAATCGCCGAATCTGGTCGAGGTCCTCTTCGGAAATCTCGGTGAACTTCAGTCCCACACCCATGCCCGGCGTTCTGTGGGCGACGCGGGCATTGGCCCATGCTTTGCTTTGACCGAACCAGATGCCGACTCTTAGATTTTTCCCGAGTTCGAGCGGGATCGGTATCTCGACGTAGCATCCGGTCAGGCTGAGGTCGGCTACCGTACCCCAAAAAGAGGGCCCGTCTTCCACGTGAATCTCGATGGAATTCTGGCAGCGGTACCGGGGATTCGTGCGGTGTTCGACGGCCGTGGCCTGGTAGTCGTCCAAAGCGCCCGAGGGAAGCGGGAAGTCCCACAGCGGCTTTTCCGGGGCAATGTTGAGCAAGCCCAGGTGCCCGGCTCGCGGAGTTCCAGGTTCGCCAATCCACTTGACCCGGAAGTGCACGCGATTGTTGCCGTACGTCAGACCAACAATCTCGTCGAGGCCGAGGTCGGGACGAACTCCGGCTACCTCTGCCCCGTTTCGGCTGACGTTGACGGTAAGGACCTTCTCGGAAAACACCTGACCGCGGCGGTCGGTACCGAAAATTCGTACCGGGACTTCGACTTGTTTGCGGGGCTGGCTACGCTTGCCCATCCGTGCGTTCGCCCTCCTTCCACGTCAAAAGTCGGAAGAGGATTCGGAGCCAAGTTCTGAATAAAAAACAGATCGCGGGGAGAACCTCCTCAACAAACCAAAGTTTACCTGTGAGATAACGCACGGTACGAGGAGGGCCGGGCCGCGGAGAGCCGACATCCGCGCCATTTAAAGCTTCAATCCCTTCAGATACTCGCGGAACGGGCCTCCCAGATCGGTGCGCTTCAGGGCGAATTCTACTGTGGCCTTCAGGAATCCTAGTTTGTCGCCGGTGTCGTAGCGGCGGCCTTCGTAGACATAGGCATACATTTTTTCTTGCTTGAGCAACATGCGCATGCCGTCGGTGAGTTGGAGTTCGCCACCGGCTCCCGTCGGCGTCTTCGCCAGACAATCAAAAATTGCGGGCGTGAGGATGTAGCGGCCAATGATGGCCAGGTTTGACGGGGCTTCCTCGGCTTTCGGTTTTTCCACCATGTTGCGGATCTCGAAGAGGCGGCCATTGAATCCTTCGGCGGGCTGGGCATCGAAGACGCCGTAGGAGGAGATCATCTTACCTTCGACGACCTGGGCGGCGATCACGGAGCACTGTTTCTGGTCGAAGACGTCGACCATCTGCTTGAGGCAGGGGACCTTGGCGTCGATGACGTCGTCAGCCAGGAGCACGGCGAAAGGTTCGTTGCCGACGAGTTCGCGCGCCATGAGCACAGCGTGGCCCAGGCCGAGCGCTTCCTTCTGGCGGACGTAGGCCACGTGCATCATGTCGGAAATGTTGCGGACGATCTTGAGCAGATCAGTCTTGCGGCGCTCCTCCAGCATCTTTTCGAGTTCATAGCTAACGTCGAAATGGTCTTCGATGGCCTGCTTGCCGCGGCCGGTGATGATGACGATCTGGTCGCAACCGGAGGCCATGGCCTCTTCGACGCCGTATTGAATGATCGGCTTGTCGACGATGGGGAGCATTTCTTTGGGCTGGGCTTTGGTGGCGGGCAGAAAACGGGTGCCGAGGCCAGCGGCGGGGAATACGGCTTTGCGAACTTTCATCATGGCGGTCGGTGGTCGGTGGTCGTTGGCTCTTCTGTTTCAGGGGACGGACAATTGTAACTGGTAGCCTTTGCTAGTGGCGATGCTTCTCGTTGAGCGCCGTGCCATCCCCTCAGAATCTGCGCCGTCGCCTTTCTTCCGCCCCTCCGGGGCTTGATCATTTCGCGCTTCGCACCCACGCCTTACGGCGTGGGCTGCATTCTTTCGCCGCTTCGCGGCTAGGAAAGCTCTGAGCCACTTGGTTCCGATCGCACTTCTGATGCTGCTTCGTCGCTGGCCAGTTGCTCTAAGACTGTGCGCAGAGCTCGGAGGACTTCGTCTGCGGCTGTGGCTTTCAGAACGAACTTCAGCATGCCGTCTGGCGTGAACTGGGCGCCGCGCTGGGCGGAGACAAATCTCGCCAGCTGTTCGGGATCGACGGCGGCGTTTTGGCGGAATTTGAAAGTCACGGAATCGCGTTTGCGCTCGATGGCGTTGACGCCCACGCGCATGCAGAGCAGTTTCAGCGAGGCGTAGTCGAGCAGGTTGCGGACGGGTTGCGGCGGTGGGCCGTACCGGTCTTGCAGTTCTGCTCCGACATCGCCGAGTTGCGATTCGGTTTCCACGCGCGCTACACGCTTGTACATCTGCAGGCGCTGATTTTCTTCCGGAATGTAGTCCGCGTTGATGCGGATGTTCAGGCCGAGGTTGAGTTGGGTTTCGGCTTCGTCTGGTGCGGCTTCGCCCTTCATTTCGCGGACGGCGCGCTCGAGCATCTGCGTGTAAAGCTCGAAGCCGATGGCTTCGATGTGTCCGCTTTGCTCGCCGCCGAGGAGATTGCCAGCGCCGCGGAGTTCGAGGTCGAGGGCGGCGATCTTGAATCCGGCGCCCAGGTCGGAAAATTCTTTCAATGCCGCGAGTCGACGGCGGGCGATGGGAGTGAGCTCGACTTCCTTCGGGATCAGTAGATAGGCATAGGCGCGGCGGTTGGAGCGACCGACGCGGCCACGCAACTGGTAGAGCTCGGAGAGGCCGAGGCGATCGGCGCGGTTGATCAAGATCGTGTTGCAGAGCGGGATGTCGAGGCCGTTCTCAATGATCGTCGTGGCGACGAGGATGTCAGCTTCGTGGTGCATGAACTGCAGCATCACTTTTTCGAGTTCGGCTTCTCCCATCTGGCCGTGGCCAACGATGATTCGCGCTTTCGGAATCAACTCCTGCAGCTTGGCGGCGATTTCCCAGATGCTATCGACGCGGTTGTGGACGAAATAGACCTGGCCGCCGCGTTCGAGTTCCTGCTCGATCGAGGACTGGATGAGCTTGTCATCCCAACTGGCGACGACGGTTTGAATCGCCATGCGATCTTTGGGTGGGGTTTCGATGACGCTCATGTCGCGCAGGCCGACCAGCGACATGTGCAGCGTGCGGGGGATGGGCGTAGCTGACATGGTGAGGACGTCGACCTGCTTGCGCATCTGCTTGATGCGTTCCTTGTGGCGGACGCCGAAACGCTGCTCTTCGTCGACGATGAGCAGGCCGAGATCGGCGAACTTGAGATCTTTGGAGAGGATGCGGTGCGTGCCGATGAGGATGTCGATCTTGCCGGCTTCCGCTTTTTGCAGAATTTCTTTTTGCTGCTTCGGGCTGCGGAAGCGGCTGATCATTTCGATGGTGACGGGGAAGGGTCCGAAGCGTTGCTTGAAGGTTTCGTAGTGCTGGAAGGCGAGGACGGTGGTGGGGGCGAGAACCGCGACTTGCTTGTTGTCGCCGACAGCCTTGAACGCGGCGCGCATGGCGACTTCTGTCTTGCCGTAGCCGACGTCGCCGCAGAGCAGGCGGTCCATGGGCAGGGTGGACTCCATGTCGCGCATGACGTCTTTGATGGCCTGCGCCTGGTCTTCGGTCTCGTTGAACTCGAAGGCGTCTTCGAACTCGCGGACAAAATCGTTGCCGGCGGGGAAGGCGTGGCCCTGCGCCATCTTGCGTTCGGCGTAGAGCTTGAGAAGTTCGTCGGCCATGTCTTTCATGGCCTTGCGCACGCGCGCCTTGGTCTTGGCCCACGCCTGCGTGCCGAGATGGCTTAAGGCTGGCTTGGCCCCTTCAGAAGACCGGTATTTCTGAATCAGGTCGAGCCGTGTGAGCGGGACGTAGAGACGCGCGCCCTCGGCATATTCGAGCAGCATGAACTCGGCATTGCCGTCGCCCTGATTGATTTCCTTCAGGCCGTGGTACTGGCCGATGCCGTGCTCGACGTGGACCACGTAGTCTCCGACTTGCAGGTCGCGAAAGTCGGAGAGGAATGCGGAGACTTTCGATTTTTGGCGCTGGGGGCGCGAGGCCACCGCGTCGGACTCGTCAAACAAGTCGCGCGCGCCGAAGATGGCGAGGTGCGCGTCGGGGAAAAGAACTCCGTCTGGGACGTAGGCTTTCGCCAGCGTTGTGGTGAGCACTTCGCCGGCGAAGTAGCTGGTCTCGTCGGCGTAGCTTTCGCCGCCGCGGGTGCGGCTTCCGAGGCGGAAGCTCACGTTGTATTCGGTGAAGATATCGGCGAGGCGCTCGACCTCGCCGGTGTTGGGGACGGAGAACAGGACCTGGTTGCCCTGTCCGGTGAGCTTCTGGACTTCTTCGAGCATCGACGGAACCGCGCCATGGAAGCGGGGTGTGGGCTGCGTGAGGATCGTGACGGTGTCTGCGTCGTCGTCACTTGTACGGGTGATGCCGAGATGCTCGACGTCCGCTCCCGTGAGGGATGCTACTTTCTTCCACCAATCATCGGGCTGCAAGTACAGGTCTGTGGGACGCACCAGATTTCCTACGCCGCTGCGCTCGTGCGCTTCTTCTACGCGGGTCCAGAAGCGGTCGAACTCGGTGCGCAGGAGATCGGGCTCGTCGAGCAGGACGGCGGCGCGGGGCAGCAGATCGAAGACGCTGCGGTCGGCGCCGGCGACTGGGGCGTAAAACTCCCAGCCGGGGAAGACGGTGACGCCGCCGGCGCGGACGGCGGCTTCGACGATTTCTTCTGTCGTGCCGGTGATGCGTTTGCCGGAAAGGCGGGTGTGAATTGCGCCCAGCAACTGATCGCTGACGGGAGTTTCGGTGAGCGGCAGGAGCAGGGCTTCGTCCAAGGGATTTGACGAGCGCTGCGAGGCCGGGTCGAAGCGGCGGATCGAGTCGACTTCGTCGCCGAAGAATTCGATGCGGACGGGACGCTCGGCTTCGGGCGAATAGACGTCGAGGATGCCGCCGCGAAGAGCGTACTGGCCGGGCATTTCGACGACATCGGCCGACGCATAGCCGACCGTGTTCAGGTGGGCGAGCAGGTTATCGACGTCGAAGGATTCGCCGCGACGGAGGGTGCGGGCGAGATCGGAATAATATTCGGCGTCGCGAAGGCGGATGGCGGTGGCGGCGACCGGAGACACGACGATCGAGGCCTTGCCGGTGGCGATTTTCCACAACGCGGTGGCGCGCTCTTCCTGGAGTTCCGGGTGCGGAGAAAGATTCTGGAACGGGAGTACGTCGCGGGCAGGCAGGGCGACTACGGAATCGGGATCGCAGGCGGCGGTGAGTTCACAGAAACCTTGCAGGACCGGGAAGAAATCCTCGACGGCGCGGTTGTCGTTGACAACGACGATGAGGGGGCGGTCGGCGGTGCGGCGCAAGAGCACGAGGAGCAGGGCTTTTGCCGTGGGAGAGAGTCCGGAAACACGAATGCGCCCCGTGCTCTCCCGCAGGTGGGAGGCTACACGCGCGAAGGCGGGAAGCATTTCTACGTCCGCGAAGAGTTCGCGGACGAAGGGAAGAAGCATGCTTTTCGATTTTAACAGGAGCGGGTAGTCGAATGGTTGGATGGTCAGTTTCTAACTTACCGACGGCTGCCAAGTGAATGTCGGATTCCGGAGTTGTCAGTGCTATCGGGATATTTCGCCAACCGTTCGAATACCTCACGGCGGCGTCACTCCGCCGCCGTTGTCGCGCGTCCCGGCGAGGCTAGGCTGGACGATTACGCTTCATCTCCAGCAATCTTGCCGGAAGCAGTCTCGGCCGGATAGTTGAAGAAGAGCTGATTGCCGTCGGGATCATCGACCACCAGAAGCCGGTAGCCCCACGAACCCTCCTTGACCGGAACGCCCTTGGCCTCGAGTTCCGCGCGCAGCGCGTCCAACGCGGCGACTGCGGCCTCGCGCGTTTCCGGCTCGACGTTCAGGGAAATGAACATCAGCCCCTTGCCAATCTTCTCCGGCCACGTGTCGGCCAAGATAAGCGCGCAGCCCTGCCGGTCTACCTGTGCAACATAAGCTCTGCCGTCCTCGTCGTAGCGCCAGGGGTTCGTGAAGCCGAGCCGGTTAACGTAAAAGCGGAGCGAGGCCTCAACGTCCTTAACATGTAGGACGGGGCGCGCGAACCAGTCTGTCATAGACTCTGTATCCTCGAATGAAGACCACTTCTTCCAAGATCAGATTCAAAAACGAGGTGTCACGGTTCAACTTTGGCAGCGTTTTGAACGGCGTTCAGCCAGTCTCCGGCAGCCGTATGAGTTCGGCACGGATGAAGTGGCAATTCCTCGGAATGAAGGTAGTAAGTATCGCACAGGGCTGCCAACTGTTGAGATCGAGGCGGTTACACTCAAAACCCCGTGTGCTTACCTACCTCCAATGCTGATCTCTGCTTCTCCGGGAACGTCCGGGAGCGTGACGTGGAGGGAGTGTTTTTTGGCGTCGTAGGACGTCTTCAGCGGAGAGGCGCTGGTGGAGAGCTTCACTTCCGCACGCGCTGAGGGCCAGTCGTAGATCACTACTTCAACCGACTTCCACCATGGGACGTAGGTGCCCTGACGGGCGCTGAAGGTTACGCGGACGGAGTTGGCGTCGGGCTGGCAGGTGAATGTCTGGCGGAGATATTCGCCGTGCTGGTAGCGGAAGGTGTGGCCGTCGTCGAGATAGAGCGAGCCGCTGCACTGCGGGCCGGGATAGACGTGGAGTTCCAAGGGGCCGTTTGGAATCTCGTCGGTGTTCTGGATCAAAGGCTGGAGCGGGAGAATGCTTCCGCCGCGGACATAGACCGGCATGGTGTCGAGCGGCGGATGGATCTGGGGAATCTCGGGATAAGCGGCTCCGCTGGCGAGTTCGGCGATCGAAGGGACGCGCGGAGGAGCGGGCATCTTGAGGCCGGTCCAGAAGTCGTACCAAGGACCCTGGGGAAAAGAAACGGCATAATCGTCCATCGTTTCAGCGAACGGCGGTGGAGCTATCAACAGGCTGGGGCCTAAGAGAAATTCCGTGTCGAGATGATCGAAGTTGCCGGAGGACGGCGCGAACACCTCGGGAAATTCCAGGAACACGGGACGCATGATGGGGAGCCCAGTGCGTGAGGCCTCATCGGCGAGGGAGTAGATGTAGGGCAGGAGGCGGTAGCGGGTTTCGATGTAGCGGCGGCGAATGGCTTCGTGCTGGGGTCCGTGGGCCCAGACTTCGTGCGGCAGGGTGCCTTTGGCGGCGTGATCGCGGCATAGAGGAGAGAAGGCTGCGAGTTCCACCCAGCGGGTGAGCAGGTCGGGAGCGGGCGAACTGCCGAAGCCGCCAACGTCTGCGCCGACCATGGAGATGCCGCTGACTCCTAGGTTGAGCACCATCTGCGTGGCGAGGCGAAGGTGATTCCAGGTGGCGGAGTTGTCTCCGGTCCAGGTGAAGCCGTAGCGCTGACCTCCGGCGTAGGTGGCGCGGGTGAGAACGAAGGGGCGCTCGTCGGGGCGCAGTTTGAGGAGGCCCTCGTAGGTGGCGCGGGCATTCTCGAGTCCCATGATGTTGTGGATCTCGGCGTGAGTGGCGGTGCGGGTGGCGAAGCCGGGTTCTTCGATGCGGTGAACGTTGTTCAGCGGCATGGTCATGCCGGGTCCGCTGAAGACTGAAGGCTCGTTCATGTCGTTCCAGAATCCGGCGACGCCATCGCCGACGAATTGACGGTAGAGGCCGCCCCACCAGTCGCGCGTTTGGGCGCGAGTGAAATCGGGAAAGACCGCGGGGCCGGGCCAGACGACGCCGACGAACTGGCTGCCGTCGGGATTCTTCACGAAGTGGTTCCCTGCCTCGCCGGTGTCGTATGGAGCGTATCCCTGGTTGGGGGCGTGGGCGATGTGCAGGTCGGTGATGGTCACCAAGTGGAGGTGCTGTTTGTGCAGATCGGAAACGAGCGCGGGAAAATTGGGGAACGTCTTGGGATCGACGGTGAAGGGACGATTCTTGAACTGGTAGTCAATGTCGAGATAAAGCACGTCGGAGGGAATTTTGTCGGTGCGCAGACGGTTGGCGATTTCGCGAACCTGGGATTCGGGAGTGTAGCTGTAGCGCGACTGCTGGAAGCCGAGCGACCAGAGCGGGGGAAGCGGAGGAGTGCCGGTGAGGTACGCGTAGCTCTCCACTACTTGCTTCGGAGTGGGGCCGTAGAGGAAGTAGTAGTCGAGCGGGCCGCCTTCAGAGCCGAAGGAAATCGCGTCGCGCGCCTGTTTGCCGAAGTCGAACCAGGTGCGCCAGGTGTTGTCGAGGAATATCCCGTAAGTTCGGGCGCCGCTGATGCCGAGGAAAAACGGAATGCTTTTGTAGAGAGGGTCGACGGATTCCTGAGGGCCGACGTCGGTGTTCCACAGCGTGTAGGCCTGTTGTCTGCGGTCGAAGGATCCGGCCTTGTCGCCGAGGCCGAAGTAGTGTTCTCCACTGGGCATTTGCTTGAAGACGGTGAAGCCGCCGAGTTGGAAGTTTACGGGGCGCCCGATGGCGTCGGCAGAAATGATGTTGCCCGCGAGATCGCGGATGACCAGGCGGAGTGGATTGCGTTCGACGCGAACATCGAGCGATGCGGTGCGGAAGCCTACGGAGGCGGAATCCTCGATCGGCCGTACATCGACGGATTTGTTGCGCGGTTCGGGAAGGACTGCCCAGGAAGCGTCCTCGGGGAGAGTGCCGTTCGGAGAAATGCGGACGCGGACGATGTCATCGCGGAGCGCGGTGATGCGCAGAGTCGCTGAGCCGGCCTGCAGATCAATGCCGTTTGGCAGAGGATGGGAGCCGGTTACAGCTTCGAGCGCAGTGCCCACTGCTGCGGTCTGTGCCGGCGCGGATGCCGAGAGAAGGGCAGCTATCGCAAACAGCAAAACGAGGAACCGCGGGCGGGAAACTGACATCGGTGAGATTTCTCCAAAATGACTTTCTTCTTGCAGCAACATACTAACCTTTCCTCCTAGGTGAAAGCGGGGCGGGCTGGCGACCCAGCGGAAAAAGAGTAGTCGTGCAGATCGAGCGAACCGATTCGTATCAGGGCTTCGCTTTACAGGTTGCGGGTGAGCATTCTTTCATGAGGCTGGCATTTCGCTCAGTGGCTAAAGCCGGAGTGATTTTGCGCGACTTACGGCACGAGTAAAAGAGGTTGCGGAAGAAGTCGCATTCCGCGTGGGCAGCGCCTGAAGGCGTGATTGATTCGCCAGCATTTACGCTATGCCTGAAGGCATAGCCTGATACGAATCGTGAGTTTTTGTGCGGCTGCGGGAGTTGATTCCGTTGCGCAGGGAGTAGGAGCACAGCGGACGGACAGCCGAAGGCGGCTGTCCCCACATGGCTCATCACCTGGTCATCCGCGCAGCAGCGGGCGGGTTAAGCAGGTGGGCCCGCCGCTGCCGTTGATGCAGATTTCGCTGCCGGGGAAGGTGCGAACGTCGAATCCGGCGTGGCGGAGGCGGTCGTTGGTTTTGCGGTTCTCTTCGACGGCCAGCAGGCGCTTCCCGCCCAGCGCGAGTACGTTGCAGGCCAGCGTGTCGCGCTCGGAATCGTCGATCTGGATGAACTTGAACCCGCGCGACTTGAGCAGTTCGACGGTCTCGACCGCCAGCCAGGGGAGATCGACCAGCGCGGTCTGCTCGTCGAGCAGGCTGATCAGCGACATCAGGTGGAGGCAGGCCGAGGGGCCGGGACCGTAGGGGAGCGGGGCGGAGAGAACATCGATTCCTTTGGGCGCGAGCAAAGCACGCATCTGCTGGATGCCGGCAGCGTTGGTGCGGTAGCCGTGGCCGATCAGCAGCGTTTTCGAATCGAGCCAGAGGATGTCTCCGGCTTCGGTGGTGCCCGGAGCGGTAATCGTGCCGAAGGTTGGAACGCCTTGCGCTTCGCACGAGGAACCATGATGACGGGCTTCGGGCACGCGGTTCGACTTGCCGGGGCGCATCAGGATCAAACCGAAATCGGTGGCGAGCGAGGCATCGTGGGTGTAGACGGCGTCGAGGGAGAGGTCGTCTTCCGGAGGCAGTTCGAGAATTTCTGCGCCGGCTGCTGTGAGTTCGTGGCAAAGCGTTTCATGTTGCGACTGGGCCTTGGCGAAGTCGGGTGCGTGGTGGAATCCGAGGTCGCGCCACGCGGACAGTCGCTGGGGTTGGTTCCAACCCGCGGTGCGAGGCGAGCACACCAGTACGCGATGGAGAGTTCCTACCATGGAGTGTCCGTTGAAGATTAAGCCGGTTGGGGAAAGTGCGGGCAGGGCGTTCTCCTTCAGGTCAAGGAATTTGGACGACGGGGATGATTTTACGGCATGGCGAGTGCCATGCGAGAAACGGAATGGGCTGGGATTCAGGCTGCGAAAAAAAACCTTAACCGCCTGCAGACGAGAACCCCACGTCTCGCAAAAGACGCGAGACATGGGGCACCCGGAAATTATTCCGAGGCGGCGAATTCGACGTGGGCGTCGACCGGCGGCAGCAGGTCTCGCACGCCGTCTTTTTCTTTACTGTGGGCGCTTCGTTTGTGGAGCCATTGTTTGAGATGCTTTCGTGCGGCGGGCGCGAGCTTGGAGAAGAACAATCCGGCGCGGCCTTGATCGCTGGCCCAGATCACATCGGCGTGGCCTTGCAGGGTGACGTCCGTGCCGGGCAGCGTGCAGCGGAAATGCAGGTTCGAACTCATGGGCACGGGTTCGGTGGCCTGCAATGCCAGACCGTGCTCGCCAATATCGATGCTGACTGCGGGAAGAGTACTGCCTTCGAGCTCCAGATAGACGAGAGTCTTCATTTCGTAGCGTGCCGACTTGCGCCGATGTTTCGGCGCGAGTTTCTTGGTGGCCTCGAGCGCGTCTTTAACTTGCTCTGGATCAAGAGGCCGGTAGAGGATGCGACTGGCCCCGGACTGGAACGCCTGACCCGTGCCCGGCCACGCCCGGCTGGCAACGGCGAGCAGGGCGGGCTTCTGCGAGGGTGGCAGCAAAGCCGCCATACTAATGACCTCTTCAGCGCCCGGGAGGTCGAAGTCCACGATGAGCGTGGAGCAGCGGCCCGCCACGACCAATTCCAGCGCTTGCTGGCGCGAGGAGCAGGTCATGAGCTCGATTCCGGCCTTTTCCAGGGTGGCCTCCAACGCTCGAAGGGACATTTTGTCGTTACACAGAACAGCCGCAGACTGGCGCATGACCTACAAAGTACGGGCCCGCGCGAGGCGGGTAAATGTCACACCAGTAATCTGCGGACTGGTTACCGAAGCAACCTGTAAACAATGGAAAATGCTGGTGTTGTCGTGGGGCGCGGGCGCAGGTGGGAAGCGCTGTTATAATCGAGAATTGCGCTCATGACTACGAAGAGACTGATCCGATCGACGACGGTTTTGTCGGTGCGCCGCAACGGGAGTGTCGTTCTTGCCGGTGACGGCCAGGTTACGCTGGGCGAGTCGGTGATCAAGCATACGGCCAAGAAGATCCGGCGGCTGTACAACGACAAGATTTTGGCCGGATTTGCGGGATCGACCGCGGACGCGTTTACGCTGTTCAGCCGGTTTGAGGCCAAACTGGAGCAGTATCACGGCAACCTGGGCCGGGGTGCGGTTGAACTGGCCAAGGACTGGCGCACCGACAAGTTCCTGCGCCATCTGGAAGCGTTGTTGCTGGTGTGCGACAAGGAGCAGACGTTTCTGCTGAGCGGGCAGGGTGATGTGATTGAGCCTGACGGTGCAGTGGCGGCCATTGGCAGCGGCGGGCCTTACGCGCAGGCTGCGGCGCAGGCGCTGTCGGAGCACACGGAACTCTCGGCCCGGCAGATTGCCGAAGAAGCAATGAAGATTGCGGGCAAGATGTGCATCTATACGAATGACAAGGTAACGATTGAAGAACTTTAGTTCTCAGTTCTCGGTTCTCAGTTCTCAGCAAAGACTTCGCTGCGTGACTGAGAACCGAGAACTGGGAACTGAGAACTGATTTATGGCCATCTATCTTCCCTCCTCCGCTGAAGAAGAACAGCTTGCGCTGGACGAACTGACTCCGCGCGAGATCGTGGTTGAACTCGACAAACATGTGATTGGCCAGAAGGACGCCAAGCGAGCGGTGGCCATCGCGCTGCGCAACCGCATGCGGCGGCAGAAGCTGTCGCCGGAACTCGCGGAAGAAATCATCCCGAAGAACATCATCATGATCGGGCCTACGGGCGTGGGCAAAACGGAAATTGCGCGGCGGCTGGCCAAGCTGGCAAATTCACCCTTTTTGAAGGTGGAGGCGTCGAAGTTTACTGAGGTCGGCTACGTGGGACGCGACGTGGAGTCGATGGTGCGCGACTTGGTTGAGATCGCGATCGACAACGTGCGCGAAGAGAAGTTGGAAGATGTTGCCGACAAGGCTGAACTCAACGCCGAAGAACGGCTGCTGGATATTCTGTTGCCGCCGTCGCCTCCGCCGCGTCCTGAGGCGGCTTCGACCGCGGGCGGGGTGGTGATTGACGGAAATACGGCTCTGACGGAGTCTTCGAGCCGGACGAGAGAAAAGCTAAGGCAGCAGCTGCGCGAGGGGAAACTCGATGACCGCACGGTGGAAATTGACGTGCGCGAGCGCAATTTCCCATCGTTTGAAATTCTGACCAACCAGGGTGTGGAGGAGATGGACGTCAACCTTAAAGACATGTTGCCGAACATCTTTGGGCAGCGCACCAAGAAGCGGAAGATGAAGGTGAACGAGGCATTCGAGTATCTGATTCAGGAAGAAGAGCAGCGGCTGATCGACATGGATCAGGTTACGCGGATGGCGATCGACCGCGTGGAGAACTCCGGGATTGTGTTCCTGGACGAGATCGATAAGATTGCCGGGCGCGAAGGCGGGCACGGGCCGGACGTTTCGCGGGAAGGCGTGCAGCGCGACATTCTGCCGATCGTCGAGGGCACGACCGTCAACACGCGGTACGGCATGGTTCGGACTGACCATATCCTGTTTATCGCAGCGGGCGCGTTTCACGTGTCGAAGCCGAGCGACTTGATCCCTGAGTTACAGGGGCGGTTTCCGATTCGTGTGGAACTGCAGTCGCTGACGATGGAAGACTTCGTGCGAATTCTCACGGAGCCGAAGTCGTCTCTGGTGAAGCAGTACACCGCCCTGCTCGATACCGAGGGCGTGAAGCTGGAGTTTACGCCGGAGGCGCTGGACGAGATCGCGCACTTTGCGTTCCGGGTAAACGAGAGCACGGAGAACATCGGGGCGCGACGGTTGCATACCATCATGGAACGCGTGCTCGACGAACTGAGCTTCGACGCGCCGGAGAAGAAGGGCGCGCACGTGACGATCGACGCGGAATACGTCCGCAAGATGCTCACCGACATTGTGAAGGATCAGGATTTATCGCGGTACATTTTGTAGGAGTTGATCTCCGATTCCGCGTTCTTCAAGCAAGAGAAGAGCCCCGTCTGATATCGGACGATCAGTTGGCTGTTTTTCTCTCCCAGATCTCATCCCGGTCGTCGAAAACCATCACCTTTTTGTAGTGCGCGTGGAGGTAAGCGCGGAGCGGCGCCAGCGAACTGGGAGGGAGATCCAGGTCGCCGTTGGGGTTGAGCTGCTGGGACCAGAGTATGTAGCGCACCTGTCTTGTGTCCAACTGCGCAATGCTACGTTGCAGGCCTGCGGGACGCGTGGCTATGCCAGGTCCTACGGCATCTTCGAAAACCGGGTTGCGCAATCGTAGCGGGAGATATACGCCGGGCCATGCGACCTGGAAAAAGAACTCCTCGGGTCGGGTGTGCTCCTGGATCCAGTGGAGCTTTGGGTAAGCCCCAGGATCAACCGCTGCCCAGCCCGCTGGCAATTTCGTGATCGCGTATGGGCGATGGTGAGCGCGGAAAATCTGTATCGTGGCGATGAGAAGAATTCCGATCCATACCACGCGAACTAACAGCGGATGGGTATTGCGAGCCTGCCCGACCAACCACAGCGCGAGAATGACTCCTGGCATGGAAATCGCGTAAATCCGCAACCAATTCAGGCTGAACATAACTTCGAACAGGAGAACAGCCCCGGCCAGAGCCACGAGCATCACTTTCTGGCGTTGCTCGGGCGAGAAGGCCTTCGAATTTGCCTTCCAGCACTTCTGGAGAGAGAAGGCATACGCGACGGGCAGCAGCAGATAAACAAAGATGTACTGTGCAGAGCTTGAAAAATGTCTCCATCCGCTCCAATCCGGCATTCCGAGAAACCTTGTTTCAGGACCGTGAAACATGTACTTCCGAACGTACTCGACCTGGAAATACCACAACGCTTTCCAGCCAACCGTGGCAATGAAATATGACTCCACGACTCCTAACGTGATGGCAAAGCCCACAAACAGCAATACTCCATCCAGCAACAATGGGAGCCAGTTCTGACGTTCAGGAAAATGCTGCCACCCCAGCCAGATGGTGAAAGCCAACAGCGCTGCCACGCCATGCGATTGCGTAAAGAAGCATGCCAAGCCCAGCAAGCCTCCCGCAGCAAGCAACCTTCTGCGCGATCGCTCCCGCAAGAGGATCCTGACTGCGAAGAGGATCGCCAGGATACTGAACCAGTGATGAGTAGCATTCAGCGCCTTCGTGTAGATAAGCGTCAGGAACAGGATGGTGGCAGGCAGGGCGAGCTCGAGTTCCATAATCTGCATTGCGATGCTGAGACATACCCCGCAGAGAGCGACCCCGAGTGCGAGCACCACCATGTTCGTGACCCAGACGTGAGGACCTAACAGCTTGAACACAGAGAAATAGAGCAGGTCCGTGCCGGGTGGCGTGAACTGAAAGAAGTCACGGTACGGCAGTTCGCCATGGAGTATGCGTTGGCCATCCATCCAAAAATAGAGTTGATCTCCGGTCAGGAGAATTGGGATTCTGGGGAATACGAACAGGTTCATATAAAGGTAAAGCGCTACACCGGCACAAACCGAGGGCAGCAGCCAGGACGATTTTTGTCCGCCACCCGATTTCCCGAGCTTGATTTCGGAGGGAGTCTCTGCGTGCATCAGGGGATCTCTTTCAGCTGATCCGAGTCTATCGGTGACACGTGTAATTTAGCATTGTTGCGAGCTGCGCTGTTCTCGAATGCTGACTGCTCAGGTTGCAGCGTCGCTGGCTCCCCGCTTACACTCACAAGACTTCAAACGGAGTCTGAGATTGCTTGATGAAAACTGTCGACCGTGCCCGCCTGCAGTCCCTGATGCAACGCGAACAGAAGAAATTTGTGAACGAGCGTCCGAAATCGAAGGCGCTGTTTGAACGCGCGCGCAAGTCGCTGCTGGCGGGCGTGCCCATGAACTGGATGGTGAAGTGGGCCGGGGCGTTTCCGCCGTTCGTGCGGGAGGCGCAAGGGGCGCACTTCTTCGATGTGGATGGGCACCGATACACCGACTTTTGCCTGGGCGATACCGGAGCGATGACGGGACATTCTCCGTTCGCCACGGTCAAGGCCGTGGAAGAGCAGTCGCGGCGCGGCATCACGCTGATGCTGCCGGGAGAGGATTCCATCTTTGTTGCCGAGGAACTGCAGAAGCGATTCAATCTTCCCTACTGGCAGTTTGCGCTCACGGCTACGGATGCGAATCGGTTTTCGATCCGGCTAGCGAGGCAGATCACCGGGCGACCAAAGATTCTGGTTTTCAACTGGTGTTATCACGGGACGGTGGACGAGACGTTCATCACTCTTGAGGCCAACGGCAGCGCCGGACCGCGGCGCGGGAACATTGGGCCGCCGGTGAACCCGGCGGTTACGACCAAGGTGGTCGAGTTCAACGATGTTGGCTCTTTGGAGCGGGCACTCGCTCCGGGGGATGTGGCTTGCGCGCTGGCCGAGCCTGCAATGACAAACGTTGGGATCGTGCATCCGCAGCCGGGATATCACGCGGCGCTGCGCGAACTCACGCGCAAACACGGGACGCTGCTCATCATCGACGAAACGCATACGATCTGCGCGGGGCCCGGTGGGTACACGCGGGCGGAGAATCTTGAGCCGGATGTGCTTGTGTTCGGGAAAGCGATTGGCGCTGGGATTCCCGGTGCGGCTTACGGGTTTTCGCAGGAAGTTGCGGAGCGCATTGTGGCCAAGCAGGAACTGGAGAACTGCGACGTGGGCGGCATTGGGGGCACGCTGGCGGGGAATGCGTTGTCCCTTGCCGCTATGCGGGCTACGTTGACGAAAGTTCTTACGAAAGAAGCTTTCGACCGCATGATACCGATGGCCGAGCGCTGGACGGCGGGTGTGGCGAAAGCGATTGCGGATGCGGGACTGCCGTGGCACGTTACGCGTCTTGGGTGCCGAGCTGAATACCTGTTCGGTGCGGAGCCTCAGAACGGCACGCAGGCCCACGACGCCATGGATTTCGAGTTGGAGCGATTCATGCATTTGTACGCGATGAATCGGGGAATTCTGCTGACGCCGTTCCACAATATGGCGCTGATGTCACCGCAGACGGAAGCGGAAGATGTCGAGCGGCACACGAAGGTGTTTCGCGAGGCGGTGCGGGAACTGGCTGGGTAGCAGGGCTCCGAGTGTTGTGCAGAGAACTCCCTCGCGCGTACGAGGCTGTGCTGACGGGTAGGGATTCTTCGACTGCGCGAGCTCATTCGAGCTCGCTTCGCTCAGAATGACAATCGGGAAGCGGCTACAGTTCTGTTAGTCTGTTTTCCTCCGCATGAAACGCTCCGCGCAGAAAGTTTTGCTGGCCCTGGGTGCGCCATTGATGTTCACGGCCTGCGCCACACTGGGGCCGCCGCAGCCTCCGTCGCTGGAGTTGCCGAAACCGCCGTCGGACTTGCGGGCTGTGCGCAAAGGCGATCGAGTCATACTCAGCTGGACCATCCCTACCCTCACGACAGATCGACAAACAGTGCGAAGTGTGGGGCCAACGCGCATCTGCCGGGAGCTCGAAGCGGAGCTGACGCAGTGCGGGACTCCGGTGGGCGAAGCCGCTCCGCAGACCGTTACAGCGGCGCCTGGATTTTCCCGAAGGAAAGTTGCAGGCTCATTCGTCGACACGATGCCGGGTCAGTTTGAGAGCGACAATCCTTCCGCTTTCGTTACTTTCGCCGTCGAAGCACTCAACGCGGGTGGACGCGGCGCTGGGCTTTCCAACCAGGTGCGGGTTTCGCTGGCCTGCACGCTTCCGCCTCCGCGGGATTTCGGTGCGCGCGTCACGAGTCAGGGAGTCGTGCTGACCTGGACGAGTGAGCTTCCGGCAAAGGGTTCCACGCAACCTGCACGCTACGTGTATCGCGTCTACCGGCGTCCGGAGGGCAGCCAGCAACAAATTCCTGCCGGCGAGCTCCCGGCGGCAGGCGAACGAAGTTTCACTCTTACCGATTCGAGCATCGAGTGGGAGAAGACGTACGAATACCGTGCGGAGACGGTTACGGTGATTCATCAGGAAGACAGGGCTGAGGTGCAGGTCGAAGGCGACGACACGCCGGAGGTCAAAGTTTTCGCGCACGACGTTTTCCCGCCGGCCGTTCCTTCCGGGCTGCAGGCGGTGTTTTCTGGTCCGGGACAGCGGGCGTTCATCGACCTGATCTGGGCTCCGGTTGCGGACGTCGATCTGGAGGGCTACAACGTTTATCGTCACGAGGAAGGCTCTGCTCCGGTGAAGGTGAATGCGGAGCCGCTGAGGACACCGGCTTACCGCGACGCTTCTGTCGTGTCTGGAAGGAATTATTTGTATTCGGTCTCTGCCATCGATGTTCGCGGGAACGAGAGCGGGCGCTCGGAGGAAGCTGGGGAAGTGGTGCCGTGAGGGACGCGAGGATTTTGGCGATTGCGAGTCGCAAAATGTATCTGACGGCCTGAACAGTGAACCTCAGAACCTGTGCCGTCCCTGCGGGACTCGCGTGCTCTTGCCCAACTGACCCGGCACGACCGTGCCGGGCTTTCACATGCCGCCGCTTCGCGGCTGGCGTTTCGCAAATGTCGTTTTATCGCTCTCCCAGAAATCTGGCTTTCACTCACACACTGAGGCTCTCACACAAAAGAAGAGCTTTATCGCAGGCTTAAAGCGCTGCGCCACCCAAAGCGAGTATCCCTGCTTGCTAAGACCGCGGACGGCTAGGCTTTCGACTCCATCTCGGCCAGACGACGCACGAGGAAGTTGCGAGCCGCGTCGTTGCCGGCAAGGGCGAGGGCGCGGCGATAAGAGGCGGCGGCTTCTGGCCAGCGTGCGAGTCGGCGCAGCAGGTCGGCGCGGGCGGCCGGCAGCAGGTAGTAGTCGCGGAGGTCGGCATTGACCTCAAGACGGTCGAGGAGGCTCAGGCCCGTTGCCGGGCCTTCGGCCATCGCCACCGCAGCGGCGAGATTCAACTCGACGACCGGCGACGGCTGCAACCGCAGGAGCAATTCGTACAGCGCAACGATCTGGCGCCAATCGGTTTCCTCCGCGCGTTGAGCGCGCGTGTGGATGGCGGCAATCGCCGCTTGGAGCGCATACGGACCGGCCGCAGCATCCTTCAACGCGGATTCGACCAGAGTCAGGCCCTCGCGAATCTGATCCTGGTTCCACAGGTCGCGATTCTGCTCTTCCAGCAGGATGGGCTCGCCATTCTGGCCAACACGCGCATTGCGGCGCGAATCATGCAGCAGCATGAGAGCGAGCAAAGCACGCGCCTCTGTTTGACGCGGAAGAAGCATGCAAAGGATTCGCCCCAAGCGGATGGCCTCGGCGCACAGCTCGTGGCGGATTGCGGTGTCGCCGGAGGTCGCGCTGTAGCCCTCGTTGAATACGAGATAGACCACGAGGAGCACGGAGTCGAGCCGCTCGTCCAGATCGTGTTCGGGCGGTACCTGATAGGGAATGTGAGCGTCGCGAATTTTTTGTTTGGCGCGGACGAGGCGCTGGGCCATGGTGGGTAGCGGAACCAGAAAACCGCGGGCAATTTCGTCGGTGGTCAGGCCGCATAACGTGCGCAGAGTAAGCGCGACCTGGGCCTCGCGGGCCAAGGCAGGATGGCAGCAGGTGAAGATTAAACGGAGGCGGTCGTCTCCGAAAGGATCGTCGCTGTCTCGAGCGTTCCGACCTCGATCGTTGTTGCCTCGATCATCGCTAGTCAGTCCGTGTCGCCGCATATTCTCATCCGCATCGGCCAGTTGCTGTTCGAGTTCGGCGATCTTCAGCAGTTCGTCGCGATTGGAATCGAGACGAGCGCTTCGTCGCAGCAAGTCCACAGCCTTGTGGTGGGCGGTGGAAATGAGCCAGGCGCGCGGGTTAGCGGGCATTCCCTGCACCGGCCAGCGCTCGAGAGCGACGGTGAACGCCTCCTGCATGGCTTCTTCGGCAAGATCGAAGCTGCCGAGCAGGCGGATCAGGGTGGCGAGAATCCGCCCTGATTCTTCGCGAAAGATGCGATCAAGATCCTCTTGCCCCTGGTCCATCCGGCTCCCCACCACAGGGTAGCCGGATGGACTGGCGCAATGCTAGGGGAAGCGCGCCAAACGCTCGATTTGTTCGCCCGCAAAGTACGCGGGCGATTCGCGCGGCGCGCCCAGGTCCTTCGGCGACAAAGAGCCGTCGCCTCAGGATGACACTTGGTTGTGAACAACGATCGGTCTTACCTCGATGGAGCCGTACCTCGCCGACGGGATGCGGGCGGCCACGGCGATGGCGTCGTCGAGGTCCTTGGCCTCGATCATGTAGAAGCCGCCGAGTTGCTCCTTGGTTTCGGCGAACGGACCGTCGGTGACCACGCGCTTCTTGTCGCGCACCCGGACGGTGGTGGCGGTGGAGATGGGCTGAAGCTGGTGTCCGGCCTTGTGATGTCCGCTCTGCATGATGCTCTGGGTGAACTCTCCGTATTCCTTATACATGGTGGCCTGGTCCGCCTCGGAAAGCTTGTTCCAGTCGGCTTCTTTGTCATAAATCAGCAAGAGGTATTGCATGGCGATGGTCTCCTTTTGACCTGTCTTAAATTCTTGGCCTTGTTTCTGGCCTTCACTGGGTAGTCGAACAGGATGGACATTCTCGACATCCGCGACGGAAAATATTTTCTTCCGGTTCCGCCTCAACTTCGACAGATATGGTTAGATAGATTGCGATGAAATACTGCCGATTCCAATTTAATGGCCAGGCCCAGTACGGGCTGGTCGAGTCCGTGGCCGGGCGCGATGCGATTGTACGGGTCCTGCTCACTGCTCCCGAAGAGGCCGATGGCGACATGGAAAGCCTGCGCACGCGGCGCATTGAGGCGATTCCGCTGGAAGAGGCGGCGCTGCTGCCTCCGGTGCGGCCGTCGAAGATTGTATGCATCGGGCGTAATTACCGCGAGCACGCTACCGAACTGGGGCACGACATCCCGACGGAGCCGCTGCTTTTTCTGAAAGCTACCTCGGCGCTGCTGCCGCCCGGGGGCGTGGTTCGTCGGCCGAAGATTTCGCAGCGCGTGGATTATGAGGGCGAGCTGGGCGTGGTGATTGGCAAGACCTGCTACCAGCCAGCGGCGGATGCGGATATTCGGCAGTACATCCTGGGCTACACGTGCGTGAATGATGTGACGGCGCGCGATTTGCAGAATAAGGACGGGCAGTGGAGCCGGTCCAAGGGCTTCGACACGTTTTGCCCGGTGGGGCCGGTGGTGACTGACGAGATCGATCCGTGTTTCGGGGCGGGAGCGGGCGTGGGCGTACAGACTCGCGTGAATGGCCAGGTGAAGCAAGACGGCAACACGCGGGACTTCCTGTTTAAGCTGGACGTCGTGATCAGGCACATTGCGCAGGCGATGACTTTGTTTCCCGGGGACTTGATCCCGAGCGGGACGCCTGCTGGCGTGGGGCCGGTGGTGGCGGGGGATGTGGTGGAGGTCAGTGTGGAGGGAGTGGGGACGCTGAGGAATTCGGTGGTGGATGAGTAGGGCGGGCAAGTCATTTACTTCAACTACACGCGACAATCATGGGGTAATCTTGAACACCGTTCCGCAACCGTACTTTTCTGCGCAACCAGCGCCACCGTATTCAGTCGTGCCGTAAAGGTTGCCCGCGGCATCGATGAACACACCAGAGGGGTACATCCCGTCATCCGTCTCACCGGAAAAAACGTGAAGGACGGTTTCTACGCCATTCGGGTCTATCTTGTAGACGGTTCCGTATTGAGGGGCGCCGCCGTATTGGGTGGTTCCGTATAGGTTGGCATGTTTGTCGCGCACCAGATTTCCGGTTGGGTATGCCCCATCAGCGATGTTGCGGAAAGCGTACAAGGTGTTCTTTTTCCAGCTGCCATCGGAGTTCTGGCGCATCTTGTAAATTTCGCCACAGCAGTATGAACCTTTTCCTCCGCCGAGCCCGCCGTACGGAGATGACCCGTAGATGTTTTCTCTTGAGTCGATCAGTAGCGCCTGAAGCGATCCTTGCTCACCATCGCCAACCCTGCCATAGCTGAAGATCGTCTGTTCCTTCCACGTTCCATCGCCATTTGGGGAAAGCTCGAAGGCAATCCCAGCCCCATATTTTCCTCCACCTGCGGTGGTTCCGAAAATGTTACCTGCACTATCCAAGGTCACTCCCCCGATTGGATACGCGCCACCGGGAGCTCCCGTGAACTGATACAAAACGATCATTTTTCCATTATTGACCGAGTAAACAGTTCCGCAACCTGTTGCTCCACAGCCGATTCCGCTTCTTCCAGTCGGAGTTGTTCCGTATAGATTGCCTGAGGCATCCACGGCGAGTCCTTGGTTGGGAACAAGGCCTGACTCGACCGCGAGGATGTGCCTTACTAGTGAGGATTCGCCGCTGAACTCGAAAAAACTGCCGCACCCGTCTTTGCAACCTGGGACGATTGCACTGCCATAGATATGTGCTTTATATCGGATGATTTCCTGAGGGCTCCAGTGACAACAAAAGTTGTAGACAACCGTCTCATTCCCTGCCGGATCAACTCTATAGATGGTCCCGAATCCTTGAGTCCCGCCGAGGCTCGTACTTCCGTATAAGTTGCCGAGACTGTCGAAAATCAAAGCCCGTAAGGGCTTGGTACCGTCCTGCGAGGTGGATCCGAAAGAATGCAGGACAGTGAAAGTTTGCGCTGTGGCAATCCCTGTGACAACCAAAAAGACCGCAGTTGTTAAGGCGCACGCGAGGGTGACGGAAGGGACTTGTCTAGGCTTCATTTTTCACATCACCTTTGTGTCTCAGATTTCAAGCCAGGGCCGACAATACTTAAAGGGGGCAGCGCAATCCAACCTTGAAGCGAGCGAGGAAAACGAAGGGGGAGGAAATCAAAAAGCAGAGCTACGATATCACGGAATGAGCATTTGCCTACAGCGCTTTACATTTCTTTGCACTAATTGAACCTATCAAGGATGTGTCTTCGGCTGCTTGGGAACTCCAAGACCAGCACATCGAGCGCCTCTACTGCAGCCTGAACCTCTCCTTCATCAGGCGCTGCAGCCTTGGTTTGTAGAGCAAATCGTAGGCGAGTTCTTTGTCGGGGAACATGGCGAGGGCGGCGCGCTTGGCTCCAGCGGCTAACTCTGAGGCTTCTTCTACGGTGAGGTTGGGGTCCTGGCCGATGACGGACATCACCATGCTGATCATTAGTTGCAGGCGACGGATTTTTCGGGATTCCTCTTCGCGCTCGCGACGGGATAGTTCGTCTGCCAACGGAAAGCCCGCGTCGTCTGGCCCGGCCTGCTGAGGAAAGTTCACGGTGTCCCCCCTTTGCCCCACAGCTTTGGATGTCGCAAGGCGGCCCGGCGTTGCGACATCGGTTAGGGACATTTTGCCTGAGTTGGGGAAGAAAGGAAACTACACAAAGTGTCGTTTGGGGTTGGGCTTTGGGTAAGGCAGAAAAGAATCTTGTCGCCCGAGAAAAGACCCACTTCTCGCAAAGTGCGCGAGAAATGGGGCGCCCGCTCGTTGAGAAGACCGCGGATTCTGGAAGCATAGCGCTCCTGGCGTGCGTAAGAACCAGTGCCGTCCCTTGCGGGACTCGCGTGTGTTCCCCACTCTCACCCGGCACTGCCGTGCCGGGCTTTCACATGTCGCCGCCCTGCGGCTAGAGCTACAGTAAGAGTAAAATCAATGCATCGTGTGGAATTTGGGGACGCACCCGTTGCGGACCCGATTCCAGAATTGGAGATGCCAATGGCAGAGCCTGTCAAAGCGACCGCCGACGCGCAGCCGCGACCTGATCCCCGCCCGGATCCTAACGAGAAACTGGTGAAGGTGTTCGACTCCGAGCAGGAGTCTGAGGCGCTGGTGGTCAAGGGATTGCTCGATTCGGCGGGCATCGACAGTGATCTGACTTCGGCGTCTCTGGTGCAGGACGCGTTTCCCGGACTTGGAGGCATGATCATTCTGGTGCGGGAAGAGGATGCGGAAGCGGCGCGGCGCTTGATTGCCGACTACCGCCAATCGCCCTCGGACGATGAGGAAACGGCAGAGATCCAGATTATTGAAGAGCCGTAACAGAAGGCGTGACGGAATGGCCGTCGAGGTAAAAGGTGACCGCTCCGTCGAGGTCGGTGCGGTAGACGCGGGCTCCGGCGTCGGCCAGGCGGCCGAGAATTTCCGGGCGCGGAAGGCCGAACGAATTGCCTGATCCTACAGAAATGATGGCGAACTCGGGCTTCGCCGAGGCGACCAGTTCCGGAGTGGTGGCGTTGGCGCTGCCGTGGTGGCCGACCTTCAGCAAGTTCGCGCTCGGATGATGAAGCGCAGCCATGCGGCGTTCCACCTGCTTTTGCGCATCCCCTTCCAGCAGCACTGACGATTCGCGGTAGCTTACCTGCAGCACCATCGAATCGTCGTTCTGGGGCTTGGCACCCACGAACCAGTCGCGCGGCGGGAACAGAACGTTGATTGTTGTTCCGCCAAAGAAAAAATTGTCTCCTTCCCAGTGGCGGACGACTTTGACGCCGAGAGCTTGAGCGGTGTCGATGACGTTTCCCAGCGCCTGACTGGGGGGCAGCAAGCCTACCCACAATTCCTTCGGACGGAAATTCTTGAGCACGGCAAGCATGCCTCCGATGTGGTCGGAGTGACCGTGGGTGATGGCGACGGCGTCGAGGCGGGAGATGCCGCGCATCCAAAGATAGGGAGAGACTACGTCTTCGCCGAAGTCGAGTTGCGAGCCGCCGGGGCCGATGGGGCCTCCGGCGTCTATCAGCAAGGTGCGGCCTTGCGGGGTGACGAGCAAGGTGGAGTCGCCTTCGCCCACGTCGATCGAGGTCACTTCGAGGATGCCGGGACGCACCCGCGGCGATGGCGCGAGGAAAGCTAGAGCTACCGAGGCGGCCAGGATGGCTACGAGTCCGCAGGCCGCAAATGGAGCCCGGCGTCGCGCCGTCGACATTGCGAAGACCAGCGCTAGTGCAGCCAACGTGATGATTACGATCGACGGCATGGCGACGCGCAGATCAGCCAAGCGCAGGGCGCCGAGTCCGCGGACGGTTCCGGTGATCCCCTCGATTGCGAACACCGTCAGGAAGGCCGGAACTTTTGCCAACCACGGCGAGACGTAGCCCAAGGCGAGCGCGGCTATGGCGGCGGGCATCATGAGTTGGGTTAGGGGCACGACGATGACGTTCGCGGGCAGTCCAATGGTTGTGGCGCGATGGAAGTAGTACGCCATGGGCAGAGCCAGCCCCATCTGCATCACGGCGGAGATGAAGAGCAGTTCCCACGCGGCAAGGGCGAAACCCGCAGTGGACCGGACCAGCCGGCCCGACCATTTCTTGCCTACAAACAGCGCGACGCGCGCGGCGATGAACTGCAAATCCACGCGGAACTGCCCCACTCGCGGCGGCAGCAACGCGGCATAGTCGGGCGAATCCCAGTTGTCCAGCGCCTGTTTGTAGAGTTGGGACGTGCGCTGGAGGATGGGGATTCCGATGGCCGCCACGATGAGCACACAGATGAAAGTCATCTGGAAGCTGGCGGTCAGGAGTTGACGCGGGTCGAACACCAGCAGTCCCAGTGCGGCCGCGCCCAACGCGTTGACCATGGCGCGATCGCGGTAGAGCAGGCGCGTGCCCAGGTAGATGGTGCACATCAGCGTGGCGCGCCAGACGGGCGCGCCCACCTCGGTG
>JADGNQ010000116.1 GCA_017883385.1 Candidatus Sulfotelmatobacter sp. | reverse complement strand
GGTTGCGGACGTTGCCTCTAAAATCGGATGCTGAAATTGGCGCTGCGAACCGCTGTTGTGTGGCCCGCCGAATCGGTCGCCTGCGCCTCGACGCGATAATCACCGGGCGTCAGTTTGGCAATACTCAGATCGCCAGCGAAAGCAAGCACGCTGCTGTCCGGTCGAGCGTAGTCCGCGGAATCGGCCGGATTGAAATGAAATCTTGTCTCTCCCGTCCGAGCGTCCACGATTCTCACATGGGCTCTTATCTCTCGTTTCGGTTGCCCACCAGGCAAGGGCACATACACCTCAAAGTAAACGATAGGATGTTCGCTGGATTTGAAGCGTGTCTGCGCCGCGGGCGTGAATTGCACAGGTACTACGGATTTTAGGATAAAAACTCCATGACGTTTCGAATTCTCTGGTTATATCTTTCATCGGGAACAGAGTTTTCTTGAAGTAGGCAATGCGTTGTTCTGTGCCGTTGTCGAAAACGTGAAAATCGCTCTGCGTTAACCGCGTGTCCAGTCTTCTTGCATATCTGAGATGTGGTGTCAGGAACATCAAATACCCCGCCGGAACACTCTTAAGAACATCCGCCGGAATCAACGACTCGTCGGGGTGCTTGTCGGCAGTACGCTTCCACGCTCCCGCCGTAATAAGCACCAGTCGCACCTCAGAATGGAGAATCGCCATCTGCTCACTGGAGCCGGCGGCTTGGGACCGATCATCCTGGGCATTAGTTGGGGGCTGGGACCACGCTTGCACCGGTTTCGTTTGCCCCACAGTGGTCAGGCAAGGTGTCAGCAGAATCATCGCGCATGCGACAGTCCGGTTCATAGCTGGAGTTTAGCTCAATCACGTCGAACTGTTACAGCCATGGCTCCTGGTAAGTGTGAAGAGCCCAGCTTGATGGGCCAGGTTTCTGATCGTCGTGTTTGTGCACCGGCAGGTTTCTTGATCAACAGGTCGGAAGCGAACCAACAGGACCGTACCGTTTCCTTAGTGGTGGCAACGCGCGCTTCGCTACGCCTTCGATGCTGATTCGGTAACCTCAATACGACGGTCCGCAGCGACCCCCCGCAGCGTTTGCACCACGCCCGACGGCCAGTGGATCTCGATTTCTTCAACGCGAGGGTCAGGTCCAAGACCGAAGTGGACTGGGCCGTCACTGGATGACGCATAACCGACGCTGGTCGTCATATGGTTGTATTGCACGCCACCTTTCGTTACAACCTTGATGCGAGCACCAATGCCGTCGCGGTTGCTCTTCGTTCCATGCAGGGCGATATCAAGCCAGTGGCCAGTCATCTGGCTGTGGTTCATCCAAATCTCAGCGCCTCTGTCGATGGCACTGACCACGACATCGATTCTTCCGTCTCCGTCCAAATCGCCGAAGGCGCAACCACGATGGCGGGCAGCCGGCGAAGCCGTGAACCCTGCCTTTTCGGTTAGCGCCATCCATTTTCCCTGGCGGCCGGGATTGCGGAATACTGCGTTGTATTGGTCAATAGGCTGACCTGGCAGGGACACTGATTGCACGTGCCCGCCGCTTACGAACAAGTCCTTCCACCCATCGTTGTCGAAATCGTACAAGCCAACGCCATATCCCGACATTGGGAGGCTGGCCTCGCGCATCCCGTTCTCGGTTGTGACCTCCCGAAAAACCCCTTTCCCGCTGTCCTGAAACATAGGGAACGTTTGGCCGACTAGCGCGGCGAACACGACGTCCGGATAGCCATCGTTGTTGAAATCACGAAAATCCAGCCCCATGCCGGAGATGAAACTGCCGTCTTCAGACAGGGCCACTCCGGCTTCGAAGGCGACTTCCTCGAACTTGTTTCCCAAATTGTGAAGCAGAAAATTGTAGGAAGCGTCATTCGTGACAAACAAATCCGGACGCCCGTCCAGATCGTAGTCAGCCATGCCTACGCCCATGCCTTTGCCGATGTGATCTCGCAGGCCCCATTCTTTTGAGACATTGCGAAAGGTACCGTCGCCATTGTTTAAGAAGAGTTGATTCGGCTGGCCCTTAAAGAACTTGGGGTGGCAGTAGTCTCCTACTTGATCGAACTCGCATCGACGTTCTCCGTAATAGTTCCACTGCAGATAATCGACGACGAACAGATCAAGCAGTCCGTCGCTATTTACGTCGACCCAGATGGCGGTGATCGACCACCATGCGCCGAATTCCGGGTCCGGACGATTCAGGGCAGCGTCCAGCCCCGATCTCAGGGTGACGTCTGTGAATGTTCCATCGCCGTTATTGTGGTACAGCGTGCTGTGGTGCACTCCGGCGACAAATAAATCGGGATGGCCGTCATTGTCATAATCGCCGATGGCGACTCCGATATCGTATCCACTGCCGGAAAGGCCAGCGTTATCGGTTACGTCGGTGAAGACGCCATTGCCATCGTTGCGGAAAAGGCGATTGCGGAATTTGGGCGAGTCCTTTTTCAATGTCGCCACATTTGCGCCATTGGTAAAGAAAATGTCAGGCCGTCCGTCGCCGTTGTAATCGAAGATGCCAACGCCGCCCAGCATGGTCTCCGGTATGTTCTTTGCAGGAGTGACGCCATTCTCTAACTGGAAAGGCATCTTCCTAAGTTCAAACTCGATGGGGGTATTGGCTAACGAACCCTCCCCGAAGAAAGCCGGAAGAACGAAAGCTGAAAAAAGGAACAGAAGTAGCCCGGAACACAAATCGAACTTAGCGAAAAACATGTCATTCCCCGGGACGGCCGTGATCAGTTCTCGCCAATGCCGCGAGTTGGGATCCGTACATTGCTTGAGCTTGCAGAATACGCTCGATCAGGCTGCAGGAGCTGGTTAATTTTTGCAAGGAATTGTGAGCATTTCGAAAATTGCAGACGCTCTGATTTCCGCTCGCGCCGCCAGAGTGCCTTTAACCGGGATCTTTCAGCACTACCGTTAACGTTTACGTTGCTTTGCCGTCTAAGCTGCGATAAGGTCATCTTGCGAGGCTGCTGTCGCAGTGCCCGCTACTTCGTAACATGCTCGGGCCATGAAAACAAACGTAACTCTGTTCGACATTGCTGAAGCCCTAGGGATATCCACCGGCACCGTTCACCGCGCCCTTCATAACCACCCCGGCGTCAACGCAACGACCAAGGCGCGGGTCTTGCAGATGGCCAAGACTCTTGGGTACCGGCCAAACCTCGCAGCTCGATTTCTCTCCTCCAAACGGGGCCTGAAGATCTCGGTCAACACATTGGAAGGGACTACGTCCTTCTGGGACGAAGTTCGCGCCGGGATTAGCGAAGAAGCCAAGTCGGTGCTGATGGAAAACGTGGACCTCGAGTTTCGCACCTACCCGCGGTTGGGAGAAGGAGAGGAAGATGCCTTCGAAGCCGCGCTCGAGGCCAAAGTCGATGGCATCATCATTTTTTCAAGCCAGCCGGAGAAACTGCGGTCGCGAATTCGGCGCGCTTCCCGCGGCCGTATTCCGGTAATGTGTGTTACCACGGATGCCCCCAATACCGGCCGCTTGGCTGTAGTTTCGATCGACACTTTCGCCAGCGGCGCACTCGCCGCTGACTTGATGGGGCGCTTCTTACAACGCAAGGGACGGCTTGCGGTCACGCTGAGCGACTTGCGCATTACCGAGCACGCCGAAAAGTTCTCAGGGTTTGAGAAGACTCTGCAGTCGTTTTATCCCGACTTGTGTGTGTTACCGCCCCTTGAGGACCACGATATCGAGCCCGAGGCGTACGAGAAGTCCCGGGAACTGTTGGAGGTTTATCCGGACCTGGCAGGAATCTACATCACCACAGAGGCGTCTATTCCCGTCATCAACGCGGCACGCGACGCCGGATTGCTCAACCAATTGACCATCATCACCACTGATCTCTTTCCAGCACTGGTACCGCAAATTCGATCGGGAGCGGTCAGCGCGACAATCTATCAGCGCCCACGCACCCAGGGCCGGATGGCGTTCCGCGTGTTGCACGAATTCCTCGCAGAAGGCGAATGCCCGTCCTACCAAGTCAGCCTGGCTCCGCACCTGGTCATGCGCGGGAACCTAGATTTCTTTCTTGAGCGGCAGTCCGGCGAGACCACCGGCACTCGCCGTCGCAACGGCACCCGGGAACCTTCGGCGAACGTACCGGCTGAAGACGTCATCCTCTCGCGCGGCTGAAACTCAGTTCGCCGAAACTCCCATGTTGGGACAGCCGCCTTCGGCTGTCCGTCGAGCGAAGCTTGACAAACCCTGCCAGTGCGAAACGAGCGCTGAAACAATGTTCGCGAGTAGAGGGCTTGAACGTTGCTTGAATCGGAGCTACTGTAAGCGCTTACGGTAGCGCCAAAAGCTCCGGAGCAAAAAGACTTTATGAGAACGTCCGCCATCGTCCGGCTGATTTCCTGCTTCTTCACCGCCGCACTTCGTATGCGTTCACTTCTTGTCGGCCTCACTCTGATTGTTATAGCTATCGCCGCGCCGAGATTGGCTGCACAGAAAGTCGAGTTGTCGATTGACGCATCCAAGCCCGGCGCGAAGATCGACCGCAACCTCTTCGGGCAGTTCGCCGAGCATCTCGGGCACGGCATTTACGACGGGATCTGGGTCGGCTCCGATTCCACAATTGCGAATACACGCGGCATTCGCAACGATGTGGTTGCCGCACTGAAAGCGATTCATGTGCCGAACGTACGCTGGCCCGGAGGCTGCTTCGCCGACGAATATCGCTGGCGCGACGGGATCGGGCCGCAGCGAGTCGTGAGACTGAACCCCAACTGGGGCGGCGTGATCGAGCCGAACACTTTTGGGACGCACGAATTCATGGACTTCATCGACCAGATCGGGAGCGAGGCTTACGTCTCGGTCAACCTGGGCTCGGGCTCTCCCCGTGAAGCGGCCGATTGGCTAGAGTACATGACCGCGGCGCAGGCGACGACGCTCGAGAAGGAGCGCGCCGCGAACGGGCATCCGGCGCCATACAAAGTCGCATGGCTCGGGCTCGGCAATGAAAGCTGGGACTGCGGTGGCAACATGACGCCCGAGTACTATCTGGACCGGATGAAGAGTTTCAGCCACTTCGTTCGCAACTACAATCCTGCGCAGATGGAGAAAGAGCAAATGCTGAAGATCGCCGTCGGTCCGGGCGGCGGCGAACAGCGCTGGACCGACTGGACTGAAACCTCATGAAGGCCGACCAGCAACACACCTGGAGCTGGGACATCAACGGCCTTTCTATGCACAGCTACACGGTCGTGAAGTGGCCGCCAGCGTTTAAGTCGGTAGGATTCGGAGAAGACGAGTACGCGCAGATTCTCAAGACCACTCTAGAGATGGATGACCTGATCAAGAAGCATTCGGCCATCATGTACAAGTACGATCCTCAGAAGAAGGTCGCGCTGGTAGTGGATGAATGGGGCGGCTGGTACGCTCCGTTGCCCGGCACCAATCCCGGCTTCCTGGTGCAGCAGAACAGCTTGCGCGACGCGGTACTCGCTGCGCTGAATGTCAACATCTTTGCCCGTCACGCCGACCGCGTGCGCGGGGCCAACATCGCCCAGATGATCAACGTGCTGCAGGCAATGATACTGACCGACCACGCGAAGATGGTGCTAACACCGACCTACTACGTTTACAAAATGTACGTGCCGTTCCAGGATTCCACATTCGTCCCCGTTATGTTTAATGCAGGCAGCTACAAGCACGGCGACTTCATCCTGCCACGCGTCGATGCCATGGCTGCAAAAAGCTAAAGATGGCAAGCTGTGGGTGGAAATCACGCATGTCGATCCCCTTCAAGCGGCGGAGATCGAGTTGAATGTGACTGGGATTAACGCCAAGTCTGCCTCGGGAGAGACACTCACTGCGCCCAAGGTGGACAGCGTAAACACTTTCGAAGCCCCGAACACCGTCGTGCCCAAGCTAATTTCGGCGAGGGCACATGGCGGCAAGTTGATTCTGCAACTCGAGCCTAAGTCCGTGACTGTGGTGTCGGTCGAGCAATAACAAACTCCCGGTAGCGCCGTCAGCGAATCATGAGGCCGCGTGCTCGGGACCGTAAACGTTTACGAGGAGAGTCCAATGAGGCAGTTTGCAATGAGTATCGTTTTACTGTCCTTACTTTCGAACATTTCCTGGGGGCAAGAGTCGAACGATTTTCGTCCCGCTGAGACCAATGTCTGGGGAGCGGAATATCCCCGGGTCGATGGCGCTGGAAGAGTGCAGATTCGTGTGAAGGCGCCCGAAGCCACCAAGGTCAAATTGAATTTCTGGAGTGGTCCGAAAGTGGATATGGAGAAGCAGTCGGACGGATTCTGGACTGTGACCACAACTCCGCTGGTTCCCGGCCTGCACTATTACACGTTGATCATCGATGGCGCGGAAGTCGCCGATACCAACAGCCATGCGTTTTTTGGCGGAAGCAAATACGCGAGTGCGGTAGAAGTTCCGGAGCCGGGATCTACCTATTATTCGATTCAAGATGTGCCTCACGGACAGGTGCGTGAGGTTTGGTACAACTCGAAGGTGACGGGAACGTGGCGGCACGCGCTCGTCTATCTTCCGCCCAACTATGACGCCGAAACCAAGGTGCGCTATCCGGTGCTCTATCTCCAGCATGGTGGCGGAGAGGATGAGACAGGTTGGATTCGGCAGGGTCGCGCGAACTTCATTCTCGACAATCTGGTCGCGGCCGGCAGCTGCAAGCCCATGATCATCGTCATGGCCTATGGGTACGGCCGGCGTGCTGGCCAAGTTCCGCCAGATCTGACCGGAAAGCCATTCGGTTCTCCCGAAATGTTGAAGGCAATGCAGGACATGGCTTCTGCGTTCGAAGACGACGTGACGCAGGCTCTAATTCCTTACATTGATTCGACCTTCCGAACACTTCCGGATCGAGATCATCGCGGGATGGCCGGTCTTTCGATGGGCGGCATGCAGACATTCCAGATCACGCTGAATCATCTCGATCTGTTTTCCTACATTGGCGGATTCAGCGGGGCGGGCGGAATGCTCGTGCTCGGAGACCGAAAACTCGATCCCAAGACCGATTACAACGGCGTATTTGCCGATCCAGCCGGGTTTGCCAAGAAGGTGCACCTGCTCTGGCTCGGCGTCGGAACTGTAGAGCCCGAGAGAATGCGCGCCGGCATCAAGAGGCTGCATGACTCACTCGACGAAGCGAAGATCCAGCACGTGTTCTACGAATCACCGGGGACAGATCACGAGTGGCAGACCTGGCGTCGCGATCTGAAAGACTTTGCACCGAGGCTCTTCTAACAACACTGCATGGCAAGGCGCCGAACCGTTCACGTTCCGACTTACTAGAGTAAGCGTTTACTCGTCATTTTGCGACTGGAGGTTTCCGACTGTGCATTGGAAAGCCAAGGATCCAATCCTAATGCTTTTAGCATTGCTATTCACGACTCTCTGTTCGGCTCAAACCCAAACAGTTCAGGCGACCATCGACGCGTCCAAAGCCAGCGCTCCGATTTCGAAATACATCTACGGCCAGTTTCTCGAGCACATTGGCGGAATCGTGAACAACAATATTTGGGCTGAGATGTTGGACGACCGCAAGTTCTATTTCCCGATCAACTCGCACCCGCCCGCCGAAGCATCTGGACCGACCTGGAGACGTACCGCGTTGCGCCACTGGATGCCGATCGGACCGGACGAATTCGTGACGATGGATAAGGATCGTCCTTATGTCGGAGAGCACACGCCGCTCGTGAAACTGAATTCCAGCGAGGAGCACGGAATCCAGCAAACCGGGCTGGTGGTGCGAAAAGGCAAATCGTACAGTGGGCGTGTTCTTCTGTCAGGTGCCACTGGCACAACGGTGAGGGTGAGCCTGGTCTGGGGCAACGCCGCGACCGACCGCCAGACCGTTGTCATCAACAAAGTCGGACCTGAATATCGCAAGTTCCCGCTAAGGTTCCAGGCGCAAGGTGACAGCGACGACGCCCGACTCGAGATTGTCGGAAGCGGCACCGACTCTTTTCACGTCGGAGCAGTTTCATTAATGCCAGCCGACAACGTCCAAGGCTTTCGCGCGGAAGTCATCGCCGCGTTGAAGCAACTCCATTCCGGCGTGTATCGCTGGCCCGGCGGCAACTTCGTTTCCGGACATGAGTGGCGCGATGCGATTGGCGACCCGGACAAGCGTCCGCCGATCATGGACCCGGTCTGGCACGCGGTTCAGCCCAACGACGTCGGCACGGATGAGTTCATTCGCTTTGCCGTCTTCTGGATGTTGAACCTTATGTGACTGTCAATGGCGGCTTTGGCGACGAATGGTCTGCGGCGCAACTGGTCGAGTACGCGAATGGCGCGGTCACCTCGCCGATGGGGAAGTGGCGTGCTGCGAATGGCCATCCGGAGCCGTACCACATCAAACTTTGGGGCGTTGGAAACGAACCGTGGGGCGAGTGGCAACTCGGCTTCATGCCCGTCGCACAATGGGAACTGAAGCACAATATGTTCGCGAAGGCGATGCGAGAGGTAGATCCCACGATCACGCTAATTGCCGCCGGTGCAATGCCGGACGCAATGACCGGCTCCAAACAGGCGAAGCGCCTGAACGGCCAAATCGTACCAGACTACCTCTCCCCCGGAGATTGGAGTGGCAACTTACTCGCGTATTGTCTCGACAACATGGATATGCTCAGCGAGCATTTCTACTCCACCAGCGGAAAGCGGACCGACCTTCGGACAGGTGAAAAAGTTGATGTAGGTCCGCAGAGCCTGATCGAGTGGGAGCGAGCGCCAGCGACCCAGGTCCGGTCGAAATACGAGCACTATCAGGAGTACGTGAAGCGTATCCCCGAACTCAAAGCAAAGCCGGTGCCGATCAGTCTCGACGAATGGGCGTACATCGGGGCTTCGCCGAATTCCTACAAAGTGGTTCCCGCTTACGCCTGGGCTCTCCACGAGATGTTTCGCCATTCTGATCTTTATCAGCTAGGCGCGTTCACCTTCGCGACCGCGATGATCAGCGAAGACCGGACTGATGCGGTTCTGAATCCGACCGGTCTTCTATTCAAGATGTATCGCGAACATTTCGGCACGATTCCGGTGGAAGTATCGGGAGACTCGCCGCAGCCCAAGCCGATTTATCCGGCTGGCGGCGACCAATCCGCGGTCAATCCGGGAAGCGATACATTCCCTCTGGATGTGAGTGCTGCCTTTAGTGACGACCGCAGAACACTCACGTTCGCCGTGCTGAACCCGTCAGATTCGGAGCAGCAGTTGCAACTCGCGATCAACGGCGTAAAGCTCGCCAGTCATGGTCATCTGTGGCGCATGGCTCCGTCGACCGTTGACGCAACCATCATCGTCGGGCAAAAGCCGGGAGTTAATGTCCAGGAGCAAGAACTCGCGTCGACGCCCAATGCGATGGCCATTCCCCGATTTAGCGTGAATATCTATTCGTTTGCGGTGCAGTAGCTCTGTAGCGCAGGAACAGAATCTCTTCTAAGGAAATCGTCATGAAGACCGTTAGCCACCGTGAGTTTGTCACGACCGCCGCTGCCGTCGGCGCTGGCGCGATGCTTCGTGTGCCAGCGTTTGCATTGGAAAACCAAAGCACCGGCGCTAGTTCCGCTGCCACATCCAAAGTCGTGGACCACGAGGTCGTGGTGCCGCAAGCGAGTCCATTCCCTTTGAAGGATGTAAGACTTCAACCGGGCGCGTTCAGCACGGCGGCGGCTGCTAACCGGAAGTACTTGAAGACACTCCCTCCCGACCGCCTCCTTACATACGTTTCGCTTGACTGCCCGCCTGCCATCTTCTGCGGAGCCGTTGGGTGATTGGGAAAAGTCCGATTGCGAACTGCGCGGACACTTTGCTGGCGGGCATTACCTTTCGGCTTGCGCGCTGGCGTTTGCCAGTTCGAGAGACGAAGAACTCAAGCGTAACGGCGATCTCATGGTTGCCGAACTTGCCAAGTGTCAAGCGCAACACAAAAACGGCTATCTCAGCGCGTTCCCTCAGGAACTGTTCGACCGCCTGCGCGATGGGTGAACGTATGGGCTCCGTTCTACACCATGCACAAAGTGATGGCCGGGCATCTCGACATGTACACGCTGGCGGGCAGCGAACAGGCTCTCGATACAGTCGAGAAGATGGCGCGCTGGGTGAAGTTCTCGCCAACCTTTACGGCGTGACTGGAAAAGCCGAGTATCTAAACTTGGCACGACGCTTCGACAAGAAGGGGTTCTTCGATCCGCTTGCGGCGCACCGCGACGAACTCAAAGGGTTGCACGTAAATACGCATGTTCCCTAGGTGATCGCTGCTGCCCGGCTGTACGAACTCACCGGGGACAAGCGCTACTGGGACATTGCCGACTACTTCTGGAACGAAGTCACGAGCGAGCGTTCATTCTGCACAGGTGGCACCAGTAATTTCGAGCTGTGGAGATCGGATCCCGGTGTGCTCTCGACGCAGCTCAGCTCACAGACGGCCGAAGATTGCTGCGTCTACAACATGATGAAGCTGACGCGGCACCTGTTTGCCTGGTCGCCGCAAGCGCAGTACATCGACTACTACGAACGTGTGCTGTTCAATCACCGCATGGGAACCATTGACCCGGAGACAGGCACGACCGTCTATTATCTGCCGCACGGGAAGGGCTACCCCAAAATCTATGCCAAGCCGTTCGACTCCTTCTGGTGCTGCAACGGCACGGGCTCGGAGGAATTCGCCAAGCTGACAGGCACGATTTATTTCCATGACGACAGTTCGATCTTCGTGAACCTCTACATCGCCACGGAGGTGAAATGGGCAGAGAACGGCACTCGCATACTCCAACAGGCGTCTTTTCCGGAGGAGCAGGGAACTACTCTGCTCCTGTCAACGGAAAAGCCCGTTGATATTGATGTGAAGCTGCGCGTTCCGTACTGGGCGAAAAGCGGCAGCGTTAAGTTGAACGGGCGTCCCATACCGGCTTTCGCAGATCCAGGCAGCTACCTTGTTCTGCGCGGGCCCTGGAAGAACGGTGACCGCATCGAACTCAGCCTTCCCATGCACTTGCACGCGGCTCCCATGCCCGACAAGGAAAGTCTTCAAGCAGCGATGCACGGGCCGCTGGTGTTGGCCGCACGCTTCGAAGAAGAATCACGCGAGAAGTGGTACCGTCACTTCACTTCGGAAGAGAAGCAGGAGCCCCTGCCCACCCTCCAGTTCAAGGGCAAACCTAACGACCCGGCGAGCTGGCTAGAACCCGCGACTGAAAAACTCACGTTCCGCGCAGCGTCTCAAAATCAAGCTGTGGCTTTTGTGCCTTTATCGAGCATTGTGCATGAGCGTTATTCGGTGTACCACGAGATTCATGACAGTAATTCCTGATGGAGCGAACCTCTCCATGAATTAGTCCTTTGGGCCGCATTATTGGAGACGATATGAAGGCACCCGCGATTTCTGATTTCGCTTTTTATGGTTCGAGTCGTCAGCGGCTTGTACGCGCAAGACACCGCGCAACCTGCATATTTGAACCAGAGCTTGACACCACAACAGCGCGCCGAGGACTTGGTTCACCGTATGACGGTCGAGGAAAGAGTCACACAACTCGTAAACCAGTCGCGGGCGGTGCCGCGTTTGAATGTGCCGGATTATGACTGGTGGAGCGAGTCGTTGCATGGCGTGGCTCGGAACGGGACCACCGAGTTTCCCGAGCCGGTCGGCTTGGCCGCGACGTTTGACGCCGCTGCGATCCACCGCAGGCAATCGTGATCGGCACCGAAGGGCGCGCCAGTTATGTTCGAGGCATGCGCGATGGACACAGCGACATCTTTGAAGGGCTGGATTTCTGGGCGCCTAGTATCAATATCTTTCGCGATCCGCGATGGGGGCGCGGTCAGGAAACTTACGGCGAAGATCCATTTCTGACAGCGCGCATGGGCGTGGCATTTGTCACGGGCATGCAGGGCGACGATCCAAAATACTACCGTGTCATTTCGACTCCCAAACACTACGCAGTACACAGCGGCCCCGAGTCGACCCGCCATAAGGCTGACGTGAAAGTCAGCAAGCATGACGAAGTGGACACTTACCTGCCGGCGTTCCGTGCGACTGTGACGGAGGGAAGGCCGGCTCGGTGATGTGCGCCTATAACAGCATCAACGGGCAGCCGGCTTGCGTAAACGAATTCCTGCTGCAGGATCAGTTGCGCGGCAAGTGGGGTTTTCAGGGATATGTGGTTTCGGATTGCGACGCCGTGATCAACATTTTCCGGGACCATCACTTGACCAAGAGCCAGCCTGAAGCCTCTGCCCTGGCTGTGCAACGCGGCATGGATAACGAGTGCACTGACTTCGCAAAGGTAAAGGACGATCACGACTACAAGCCGTACCTTGACGCATATAAGCAAGGACTCTTGAAAGAAGGCGAGATTGACACTGCGCTGGTTCGGTTGTTCACGGCGCGAGTGAAGCTGGGTATGTTCGATCCGCCGGAGATGGTTCCGTACTCGACGATTGACGAGAAAGAACTCGATACTCCCGAACATCGCGCGATGGCGCACGCTCTCGCCAATGAATCGATGGTGCTGCTCAAGAATGACGGTACGCTTCCTCTGAAGCTAGGACCTCTCAAGATCGCCTTGATTGGCCCGCTCGCAGAATCAGACTAAATATCTCCTTGGGAACTACAACGGAGTTCCGTCGCACACGGTATCGTTGCTCGAGGGACTCAAGGCAGAATTTCCTGAGGCGCAAATCAGCTTTGTCCCCGGGACGCAATTCCTGCGCAACGATGGCGACCCGATTCCCGCGTCGGTGTTCACTACAAGTGACGGGCAGCCGGGCCTCAAACTGGAATTTGCCACGGGGGAGATATTCGGCGGAAAGCAGACCATTCTCGCCACACGCGACGTAACCACCGTTGATTTGAAGGCGGAAGACATTCCCCAAGAGGCCACGGGCAAGTATCCGGTGCGAGCTGAGTGGAATGGCTTTCTTACGCCCACCGCGACAGGGGAATACAGTATCGGCGTGCGCTTTCAAGCGGGGTTCGCGAGAGTCTTGGTGAACGAGAAACCCGTCGCTCAAGGGTGGGCGGGTGCCGACGACGTCGGGGAGACAAAAGTCGGGCACATCCATCTCGAGCAGGGGAAGAAGGTTTTGCTCAAGGTGGACTACTCGAAAACCAACGCGGGTCCGATACGAGCGCAGCTGATCTGGTCGAAGTACGATCCCAAGCCCAGTTCTGAAGCGATTGCGACGGCAAAAGACGCGGACGTTGTCATCGCAGTGCTCGGAATTACAAGTGAACTGGAAGGCGAAGAAATGCCGGTCAGCGAGGAAGATTTCAAGGGATGCGACCGCACGAGTATCGATCTGCCGAAACCCGAAGAGGAGTTGCTCGAAGCGGTGACCGCAACTGGAAAGCCGGCGCGCCGATTATCGCGAAAGGTAAATATTCCGTTTCGGTTGGAGGCGGCCAGCCGAACACAGAGGCGCCGTCGGTCTCGGGGACGGTTCAAATGAAAGGAACCAAGACGCTCCCGGAGTAAGCAATGCAGAGAACTGCATGGTTAGGGGAGCCCTGGATCCGCGAGCGCTTTTGTGAATCCGGCAAGGTACTTCATTGCAGTTCGGCGTAGGGCAACAAGGTTAGATTGACCGGGAGGAGATTATGAGGTTGCATCAACTGTTCTCATCGTTATCGATTCGTTGGTTCGGCAGCATTGTGTTGGTTTTTTCCGCGTTCTCCGTCATGTACGCTCAAAGCCCCACGGCTCCCACCGCTTCGGAGGAGCCGGCAAAATTGATCACATCTGGCAGAAGGCTAGTAGCAAGTACGACGCCGAGCGAGCAGGTCTCCTGAGGGAAGTTGATGCCATCGCTGACCAAGGCCCGTTCCGGCCCGACTGGGAGTCACTGCAGAAATATGAAGCTCCTGAGTGGTACCAGGACGCGAAGTTCGGCATTTTCATTCATTGGGGAGCCTATTCGGTCCCAGCTTTTGGCAACGAATGGTATCCGCGAAATATGTACGAGCCGGGATTCGATGCGTACAAGCACCACATTGCTACGTACGGAACGCAGGACAAGTTTGGATACAAAGATTTTATCCCCTTGTTCAAGGCCGAGGGTTTCGATCCCTCTGCATGGGCCGAGCCGTTCAAAAAAGCGGGCGCAAAATACGTCGTGCCGGTCGCAGAACATCACGATGGTTTTGCCATGTACGACAGCGGGCTGAGCGATTGGACGGCTGCAAAGATGGGGCCCCATCGCGATATTATTGGCGACCTGGCCAAGGCCGTACGGGCGCAAGGACTGCATTTTGGTGTGTCGTCGCATCGTGTGGAACACGATTTCTTCATGGGCGTGGGCCGCAAGATTCCATCGGACGTTAACGACCCGCAGTATGCCGCCTTCTATGGTCCGGCACAAGTGGGGGTCATCAACTGGGGAACTCCCGTCGGCAATGATTTCACCTATGTTTCGTCGGCGTGGGCCGACGACTGG
>JADGNQ010000288.1 GCA_017883385.1 Candidatus Sulfotelmatobacter sp. | reverse complement strand
CGCCGCCAGGATTCGTACCTTGTCGTCCACCATGACGTAATGCTCCGCCGGATACTTGGTCTCGACATCACTCAATTCCTGCTCTTTGTGAACGTAGATCAGCACATGGCCTTCGAAGATGTCATACAGTCCCGAGCGATCCACCTTACGCGGTTGGAACACCACATCGCCGTCGCTCAGGATCACCGCGCGGCCAAACTGTTTGACGTAGTCCACCGCGTCCAGCGACTCCGGATACAGCCGGTTCGCGAAGGGATAGTTCACCATGAAGTAGGAAACTTCCAGCAGTTTGGCGTCATGCGGCCGCTCCACACGATACCGTTGCAATGAGCCCAGATAGTCCGCGTAACCGAGTTCGTTGCGCAGGGCCTCGAAGATATCCCAATAGCGCTGTTCGCTCGCTTCGCCGACTTTGTCCTTGAGGTGCCGCTTCAGGTCGTCGGCGACCCGGTCATTGTCCACCAGCGTGTTGTCCACATCGAAGAGGAAGACGGTTCGGCGCTTGCTATCGACGATAGTCACGGAATCTCCTGGAAGAGAATGGCCCTTATCATGCCAGAACTCACACCTGGTCGTGCTGAATGTCACATCGCGCCCCTCCACTCGCTGGTAGTCTGATTCAGACGGGCTGTGGAAAACTGGCCCCCTAAGAGCCCTGTACAAGATCGTTTCTCTATAGTAAAAAAGCTCGCGCAGATCACTTGCGCAGACCCGTAACCTCAAGGTAAGGTTCAGTCGCAAACTCTGGTCAACCTTAAACCTGCTCTTCTTCGCGCGGAGCCCAGCTTCATGGAACACATTGATACCAACGCACGCAAACGGACTGCCTCCCGGTCCGGCTGTCCCTGTGAGTTCTGTCAGCAACTCGACCCGCAATTCCCCGGACGCAAACCCATGGATCAGCTGGTTTTGCCCAACCGGAAACATACCGCCGCCGCTCACCTCACCGAGGATGGCTACGTCCGCCATCGGGTGTTGGAGTTGGCCCGGATGGTTTCCCGGCCCCCCGGCACCGCGGCCTGACCCCGAATCGCCCGCCAGCCGCGGCATTCCCGCGACTTTTTCCGGCGTGACGGGTTGCAATCTGTAGCCCCTGGGTTTGTAATATGCGTTGGGGAGGCTGCCATGCAGGCTTGGATGCGACCCTCTTTCTTGCTTTCCACACTGGTCGTCCTATCGTTAGGACTCACCCTCCAGGCTCAAGTTCACGGTGTGCCCGCCTCGGTCAGTTCCTTCGGCTTCGGTGGCAGCAGTTCCATGACCCCTGGCGTCGCTGCCAGCGTTACCTCGCTTGGACCGAACGGCTTCGGCAACGGCCGCAGATCGGGAAATTGCTGTGCGAACCCCTTCTTCCCATCGAATGCTCAGCCGCGGATCTTCGTTTCGCACCGTCGCCATATGCAGGGGAACTTTTTCCCAGGAGTGCCCGTGTACTCCGTGCCCTACTATCCGCAGGTCGTGGTGGTGCAGTCGGAAGCGGTGGCTGAAGAAGACGAGGACTACGCCCCCGGCCCCACCGTCTTCGAGCGCCACGGCTCCCGCAGCAACCGGCTTCGAGTGCGGGAAGTAGAACCCGAACCAGCGAGGGCTCCAGCGGTCGCCGCAAGACCGCAAGAACCCGAGCCCGTCGTGTCCCAGCCCAGCACAGTGCTCGTCTTCAAAGACGGCCACCAGGCCGAGGTGCAGAACTACGCCATCGTTGCCGACACGCTGTTTGACCTGGGCGCGGGCCGCACTCACAAGATTCAGCTCGCCGACCTCGATCTTCCGGCCACGCGCAAAGTCAACGACGATCGCGGCGTGGACTTCCAGGTGCCGCCCAAAGGGAACTGATTTGTTGGGTTACAAGGCTCTTTCCCGGGAGTCTTCCTGCGCGCCAGCCTCATCTAACTTGGGGAAGCAATCATCGGAGTTCAGACCCTGATCCTCTTACGAGTTCTTCTATTCGCGTTGTTTCTGTTTCTGGTCTACGCCGTCCAGCGTTTCTGGTTCTTGCGGGCGTGGAATTCGCTCGGGACGTTTTCGTCGGTCTTCGTTCAAAACGCGCTACGGGCCGCATTGATTGGCCTCGCCATCTTGCTGGTTGCGGCAATTCTCAATCCCTTTCTTGGACGCTTTCTCTCGCGCCTGGGCGTGGGCAAGACGATCCTGACGACGGCCAGCCTGTGGATAGTGACTTCGTTCTTCGCTTTTCTTGCCGTTCAATCCGTGGGCGGGATCGAGTGGATCACGAATGTTGTGGCCCGCCTGCGGCCCGGAGCGGTGGCCGGCGAGTTTGATCCTTCGCGCCGGACATTCTTCCGCTATGCCGCCTATCTTGCCGGCAGTCTCCCGTTCGTGGCGGCAACCTATGGATTTGCTGCGGGTCGCCTGCGCTACACAGTTGAGCGCGTGGATGTGCCCATCGCCAACCTGCCCAAAGAACTCGACGGCTTCCGCATTGCCCAGCTCAGCGACATCCACATCGGAAGCTACATGCCCCCCGACGAGATCGCGCGCGCCGTCACCATGGCGAATGAACTGCAACCTGACCTGTCGGTGGTCACGGGCGACTTTGTAAGCGGCGTGGGCGATCCGCTCGACGCATGCATCGCCGAACTCAGCAAACTTCAAGCCCCGCTGGGCGTTTGGGGATGCAACGGAAATCACGAAATCTACGCCGGGGTTGAAGACGAAGCCGAGCGCCTTTTCCACGAAAAGGGAATGCACTTGCTGCGTGCCCGCAATTCCGTCATTGAACATAACGGCGCTTCCTTCAATCTTCTGGGAGTCGACTACCAGCGCGACCACATGGTGAGCGGCGAGCGCACCGGCCCGATGCTCCAGGAAGTCGAGCACCTCATCCGGCGCGACATGCCGAACATTCTGCTGTCGCACAATCCCAACTCTTTCCGCCGCGCCGCCGAGCTCGGCATCGAACTCAGCATCGCCGGTCACACCCACGGCGGACAGGTGAAGTTCGAGATCGTGGACCACAATGTGAATCCGGCGCGCCTGATCACCCCATTTGTGGCTGGACTCTACCACCTGCCAATTCCAAACGGGCGCCTCGCTCCGGAAAGCAATAGCGCACAAAAAGCGGCCCTCTACGTGAACCGCGGCCTGGGAACCATCGGCTTCCCGGTACGCCTCGGCGTACCGCCGGAGATCACCTTGCTGACCCTAAGAAGAGCCTGAAAAGCCAATGTTTACCCCCGCTTTTCAGCCCCACGGCGTGGTATAATTGTGCCTAGGAAAACCCCAATTAAGTTGCTGTAAATTAAGCGGTTAGCAGCACAACGATCCGCCCGTTTCCCGGGAGCTTTCCTGAGACCTAAGACCTTACACCTGAGACCTGAATAATGGCTGACGATCCCCAAAATCCTGAGCTCCCTTTAACACCTCCGCCCGGCGACGGCAGTCCGGGCGCCCTGAGCATTCAGCCCGTCAACATCGAAGACGAGATGAAGCGGTCGTATCTCGACTATGCGATGTCGGTGATCATCGGCCGCGCGCTGCCCGATGTTCGCGACGGATTGAAGCCCGTGCATCGCCGCATTCTCTACCACATGCACGACATGGGACTGCTTCACAATCGCAAGTATGTGAAGTGCGCCAAGGTCGTGGGCGAGGCGATGGGCAAGTACCATCCTCACGGAGACTCGGCACTTTACGACGCGCTGGTGCGGCTGGCGCAACCGTTCTCCCTGCGCTATCCGCTGATTGATGGCCAGGGAAACTTCGGCTCGGTGGATGGCGATCCGCCGGCGGCCATGCGATACACCGAGTGCCGCCTCACGCGAATGTCGGAAGACTTGAACGCGGACATCGACAAAGAGACCGTGGACTTCGTCCCGAACTACGACGAATCCACCGTCGAACCGACCGTGTTGCCCACTCGCATTCCCAACCTGCTGGTGAACGGATCGAACGGGATCGCCGTCGGCATGGCGACCAACATTCCGCCCCATAACCTCACCGAGATCGTCGACGCCACCATCAAGCTCATCAACAACCCAAGCGCCCAGTTGGCGGAGATTCTGGAGATCGTCAAAGGCCCCGACTTCCCCACCGCCGGAATCATTCACGGGCGCGCCGGAATCCTGGACGCCTACAAGTCCGGCCGCGGACGCTTCGTGATGCGCGCCCGGGCTGCGATCGAGAACATGACCAAAGAGAAACAGGCGATCATCGTCACTGAGATCCCGTACCAGGTGAACAAGGCCCGCCTGATCGAACGCATCGCCGACCTGGTCAACAACAAGGACATCGAAGACATTTCCGACATTCGCGACGAGAGCGATCGCGACGGCATGCGCATCGTGATCGAACTCAAGCGCGCCGCCGAGCCGCAGATCGTGCTCAACCAGCTCTTCAAGCACACCTCGATGCAGGAGAGCTTCAGCATGATCTTCCTGGCCGTGGTCAACGGCCAGCCGAAGGAAATGGGGCTGATCCAGGCGATCAAGCACTTCATCGATCACCGCGTCGATGTAGTCCGTCGCCGCACCGCGTATTTGCTCACCAAGGCGCAGGATCGCGAACACATCCTGGAAGGCTATCTCACGGCGCTTGATCACCTCGACAACGTGATCGCAATCATCCGTGGCAGCGCGAACCGCGCCGACGCCCGCGAGAACCTCGTCACCTGGTTTGCCGGCAAGAAGATCGACATCAACACCACCGGACGAGCGCCCAAGCTGGACGCCGAGAAGCCCTTCACGGCGAAGCAGGCCGACGCGATCCTCGAGTTGCAACTGCACCGCCTGACCCGGCTTTCGATTGACGAAATTTCGAACGAGTTGAAGCAGGTGCGCGACGCAATTGCCGAGTACCAATCAATCCTGGGATCGGAAAAGAAGCTGCGCAGCCTCATCATCAAGGAAATGGAAGAGGTCAAGAAGCTGTATGGCGACGAGCGCCGCACGGTGATCGAAGACGAAGCCGCCGAGATCATGCTGGAAGACCTGATCGCCGACGAGCAAGTCGCGGTCACGGTGAGCCACGGCGGCTACATGAAGCGCACGCCGATTTCCACCTACCGCATGCAGCGGCGCGG
>JADGNQ010000287.1 GCA_017883385.1 Candidatus Sulfotelmatobacter sp. | reverse complement strand
GCTGTAACCTTTCGGAAGCAGAAAGGAAGCTTGCCGGATGCCGCCGCCATGGGGATGTCCTGCATCGAATGTGCCCTGTAGACTCAGCTTCCCATCGGGGCTTTCCAGGTGCAGCCAGAGCACTCCAGGGATTCCCGCCGCCCCACGGTTGCACACGCACACGATGACTTCGAAAGTGCCATACCTTTTTCGTTGCCACACCCATGCAGGCCGCACCCGGTATCCGATACTCGTCCGCAAACGCTCGAATCCGCGAGGATATATCTCGTTGTAGTGCGCCAGGTTGTCCGCTTCCGTCCACAGCGACCAGTAGTTTGCCCTCAGATCCAGGACGTGGAGCATGTAGTTCTCCAGTACATTGATTCCGGTCGCGTCTTGCTTGAGTTTCTGCGTGTCGTATTGACGGAAATATCCGTCTTCCAGGATGGCCGCTAGCCAAGGTGGCCGGTTGGCAAGCTCTTCGATCTGGATCGGCTCCTCGACGATAATGCTGTCGGATCGCATCCACGCACCGGCCCGCACCGCCATATCAAGAACGGTGCGATTCCCCACGTTGCTGATGTCAGGCTGGGTGTTGACCGCGATGGGCGTCTTCTTCCATGTGTCGAGCTGCCGCGTGGTCATGCTGACCGAGGTTCGCTGCGCAGTTAGGTAATCGGGAAAAGGACTGGGAAAGTTGCTTGTGTGTCCCTCGCCCCAAAATCCGTATTGCATCAGGTCCACCCATTCGATCAAAGGATTGCCCTCAAACTGGGCGGCCAGCAAGTCGTTCAGCTCAGCGAATGCCTTCTGAAACTCGGGATGGTCGTAGCGAGGCTCTTGATACTCGGCGTTCCCCTTCCCAGGAATGCGGCCGATTTTCACCAATGGTATGCGGTCTCGCAAGAATGGGGGAATGGCAACCTGTTCCGGCTGAAACGAAGTGTTCGACAGCTGAACTCGAAATGCGACTCGAAGTCCTTTGCGTTTGGCGGCATCGAGCGTCAAATCCCAAACAGGATCCAGGTCGAGCCGTCCGGGGCGGGATTGCACATTGCGCCAATCGCAGCGAATGTAGAGAACGTCTACGAACGGCAGGCTTGAGATCTTCTCGACGTGCTGCTCAAGCGTTTCACGGCCCGCCCGTGCCGCCAGGGACGGCCCACTCTCCTCCCAGCTATAGCCCACGAGCCCGAGTCCGGGGTTGCGCAGAGGCCGTTCGGATGGCGTCGTAAACAGCACAGTTTGCCATCCCTGATCCTGTTCGATGTCAAATGGGCCTTGATCCAGACGTTCCTGCGCAGTTTGTCCAAAGGCGAAGTCGCAGAGGCGAGTTGCAACATCGGCTCGAGCCACTGCGGGCAACAGTACGGCACCCTTTAAAAGATCTCTGCGACGCATGTCCGTATTTCCTCTCGCTATTTAGTTTTCCCAAAAGTGGGACCGACCCTTAGGCGAACTAGAATCAATCAGCACCCCATCCAAGTCGAACAGAAGAGCGCTGCAGTGGATTTCAATCATGTCCGGTTGACGCGAAGCATCGGCAAAGACATATGCGCGAGAAAGCATTTGATTCTGGATCGACTTTCGTTTACCTTACCATATGTTTCTATTACTTTCTTATTGATGTCATAGAGAGAGTCAGGCTGCGCATGTCCTCGCTTTATTCGCTGGAACATGATTGGGTGCAGTCGCTTTCGGAGTCTCAGCCGATTGTGGCCGAGATGCTGGCGCGAGACCCGGAAGAGCAACGTCGATTGGGCTATGTTCACACGCTACGCGAAATATGCCAGCAGCCTTCGACATGGATACGCACAGCTGAGTTGATGCAGCAACTCACCCGAGTATTGTCCCCACTTGTCGAGGGAATTTCCAGTCTGGTCCTCTCCGGTTCGGGCAGTTCCGACTTCGCCGGCGATTGTGTGCGCATGGTTCTGCAAAAGGAACTCAGTGTCAATACTCAGGCGATCCCGGGCGGCATGCTCCTCATGCACGGCAGCCACACCGTCTCCGTCGGCAGACCCGGGTTGATGGTGTCGCTGGCGCGCTCAGGCGACAGCCCGGAGAGCGTGGGCGCGGTCGCGTTGATGCTCAAGGTCGAGCCCCAATTCCGGCATCTCGTATTGACTTGTAACCGGCAGGGAAGTCTGGCCAGGACCTTCCGGGAGGACCCCCGGGTGACCGTGATCGCCCTCGACGACTGCACCAATGACCGTAGCCTGGTGATGACCAGCAGTTTCACGAATCTGGTGATAGCCGCCCGCTTTCTCGGTCTAATCGATGAGCCTGCGCGGTATCTCTCGATCTGCAACGGGTTAAGCCGCACTGCTGCCGCCCTGCTGCAGGGGCATTTCGAGACGTTAGCCCGGGTCGCCAAAACCCCCTTCCGCCGGGTGCTGTTTCTGGGAAGCGGCCCGCATTTCGCCGCTGCCCGAGAAACAGCGTTGAAGATGCTGGAAATGACAGCCGGGCGCGTGACTGCCTCTTGCGAAACGTACCTGGGTCTCCGTCACGGCCCGATGAGCGCCGTCAATGAGGACACGCTGATCGTTTGCTTCCTTTCCACCGAACCCAAGGCGCGAGCTTATGAATCCGATGTCCTGCGGGAACTTGCGCAAAAGCAACTCGGACTCTTCCGTTTGATCGCTGGCAAGGACGTTCCCCAAGAACTGGTCTGCGCCAAGGACGTGGTTATTCCCTACCGGGATGCCGACGAACTTGCCGATGACAACCTCCCTGTTATTGACGCCATCGTCGGCCAGTTGCTGGCCTTCTCCCGCTGCCTGCAGGAGGGCCTGTATCCCGATTCGCCGTCCGAAGCGGGGATTATCCATCGGGTAGTCCAGGGTTTCGCCCTGCATTTTCCGTCCTAGCCAAACCCGTCTCGCTTACGGTTATCATCGGATACTTTCTTTTATCGTATTTATCGCTTGCCTTTATTTGCGTCTTGGGATAAAAGGACTGGGTAATTCCGCAAGGAGTTTTCCCGCTTAGGAGAGCGCTATGAACCTCGCAAAGTGTCTGGCCTGCCTACTCGTGGTTTTGCTGGCCTTCGGATGCGCCCAGTTGCTGTTCGCCCAAGGCACGGATTTGGGCACCATTCGCGGCTCGGTGACCGATGCCACTGGCGCCGTGATTCCCAACGCCAAAGTCGTCATTCTCGATCTTTCGACCAACACTACGCGCGAGACTGCCACCAACTCGCAAGGCGAATATCAGATGTTCGGGCTACGACCAGGCGGCTACAAGGTCTCCGTCTCCGCGCCCGATATGGGCAAGGCCGACCTGACCGGGATAGTCTTGAGCGGCAGCGACGTCGTCAGTGCCAATGCGGTCCTCAAAGTGGCAGCCCAACAGCAAGCGATCGAAGTGACCGCCGAAGTGCCGGTTATTAACACCGAAGATCAGACGATCAGCGACACGATTACCAGCCGCGCTGTGATCGATCTTCCCCGGGACAGCCGCAATATCTACACATTTCTCTATCTCAATCCCAACATCACGCAGTCCGGGAGTGACGGATCTTTCAAGTTCCTCGGCGCACAGAGTTACGGCGCCAACTTTTCTCTTGACGGGCAGCGCTCCAACGGAGGAATTTTTGGCGAGCCCACAAACAGTCAGCCCTCGTTGGAAGCGGTGGGCGACATTAACGTCCTCTCTAACGATTTCAGCGCGGAATATGCGGGCGTCGCCAATATTCGCGTGACTACGAAACGAGGCGGGGCGGGCTATCACGGCTCAATTTTCTACAACAACAAGAACTCCGCTGTGGCAGCATGGACTCTCCAAGACAAGCTTGCCAAAGAGGAATTTGCCCCAACGCCTTTTCAAAGCAAGTTTCCCACTCCATTCTTCAATCTCACGGATGTCGGCGGATCCCTTGGCGGACCAATTCCGGGCTTGAAGAAGACTTGGTTTTTCGCAGCCTATGAGCGCAACTGGAATGTATCGCCCGTAAATGTACAGTCGCGCACTTTGCCTCACCCCAGCCTTCTGGCCGGCGACTTTTCCTTGATAGCAGACGCGAACAAACCGAGCACCAAAGATTCAGACGGTAATCCGTTGGTGGTGCTGACGCCGGACGAGATCGCGAATAATACCGTCGGGGGACTCGGCGAACAGTTCATCACGATTCCTTCGCGTCTGCTGAATCCTACAGTTCAAAGTCTGATCGGCACGTACTTCCCGAGGGTCGGCCTTACCGCTCCGATCAACCCGGTCACGGGCCAAATCGGAGGTCCGGACGATCCAAGCGGTTATCAGACGCTGCTGCCGGGTCGCTCGGTTCGCGATCTCGGAACTCTGCGTGTGGACCATGACTTTTCGGATCACGATCACGTCAATGTTGTTTTCAACGCGTCGGCAAATACCTCGGCCTCCACTCTTGTGCAGACACCGTATACCGGGCTTGGTCTGTCCCAACTTGCAGTCCGGAATAACACGGTTTCCGTCTCGTACACGCGGTTCTTTGGCAATAACGTGGTGAATGAGGCGCGCGGGGGATTCAACAAGGAAAAGCTGAAACGCCACAGCAATACGACGTTGGAGGGTTTTCTCTCGAGCATCGGATTCGATCAATCCGACATTGACGCGTTCGGTTCTGTCGTGGGAGCGCCCGAATTGAAGACATTTGGTCATCCCGCCGTTACGTTCGGTAAAAACTTCGCAATATTTCAGAATGGAGGACGAAACACCGACCGTCCCATGGATCAGAATCTAGCCACCTTCGGAGACACTCTGGTTTGGGTCGTCGGCAAGCACAGTTTTACGATGGGTGGAGATTTTGTCCGCAATGCGGCGCTGGATGGCTTCGCTGTCAATCGCGGAAACCCGAGAGGCGCGATTACCTATGGGACCGCCAAAACACTCGATCCCATTACCCAATTCCTGCTGGGATTGCCTGCGACCAGCGTTTCCTACATCAATGTTCCACGGCCTCCCATGAATGTATACAACTGGGAGCAAGGCTTCTTCTTCCAGGACAACTGGAAAGTGACGCCACGCCTCACGTTGAACCTGGGGTTGCGCTACGAACTGACTACGCCGTTTATTGAGAACAATGATCTAATG
>JADGNQ010000286.1 GCA_017883385.1 Candidatus Sulfotelmatobacter sp. | reverse complement strand
GCCTGCTCATCCTTCATGAAATCGAAGTCGAATGGTCCACGGTGGCTCTTGTGACCTGTATCCGTACTAACCACCGCGAACCCGCGCATAAGGGCGGGCGTTTCTCCTGCAGCATTGAGACCAAGCGGGGCCATCACCACTCCATTTCCGCCACCTCCGCCTTGCATCAGGAAATCGCCATTCCATTTCTCAGGCATGGCTAGTGCAAAGTTGATCCCAAATTCCTCGCCGCCGACGCCGGTACGGCGATTGATCACGCCCTCGACGCGGCAATGGGCAGGAATCGGCGCGCTGTGACCCGGCCCCCACGGATTCGGCTCCGTGGTTCCAGCGGCAATCGGTGCAGCCTTTAAAATCTCGACGCTAGCTGCTTTGAAGTGCATCAGGCTGGCGCATGAGTCCGATTGCTGAGCAATTCCAGAAGTACTCAGCAGAAGCAAAGGCCAAACGACGTTCCGTTCAAAGCGCGAATGCATTTTGTCCTCACTTTCTTAGCAAAACGGAGGTATCGATCGGAACGACAGCTACCGGCAACGTGCCTGAAAACAGAGATTCTTACTGAAAAACGGGATCACGTGATTCTGAATGCGATCGGCGACTTTGCTCGTATGAGTGCCCTCGTACACGTCGAAGCTGTTCGTGATTCCGTATTTGTCAAGAACACCGTGCAGTTTGGCGGTATCGACGCGTAATCCGTCCTGGTCGCCGACATCCATCGAAATACCGTGATACTCGCGCAGGTTGTCAATGTACTGGTCTACAAAGGCAAGGGGCGAGTTGGCCGTCCATTTCGCGAGGACTTTCGGTTGCGGCTGGCCGTCTTTTGTCGGCAGATCAAGATACAGCGGTGGATTCTTGGGGTCAGGGGACCATGCCGCTGCCGTGGCGAGCGTGGCCCGCGCGAAGAAAGACAGGTTGGCGGAGTCTTCCGGCTTCTTCACGGCCTCCAGAGCCTTGTCCACTTCTGGATTCGGGGCGGGCCGCGGCGACAGGCAGCAAGGGCTCATGATGTACAGACTGCCAAACACATCGGAATGCTTCATGCCGGTGCGTGTCGCGCCGTAGCCTCCCATGGAGTGACCAACCAGGCCACGGCTAGCTCGCTCTGGAATGGTGCGGTAATGAGCGTCGATATACGCGACAACATCGTGCGCGATGAATCGCTCAAAGTCTCCGGTCGTTACCGAATTCGAGTACATGGAGCCGTTGTGCAACGTTTTCGAATCGGGCAGAACGACGATCATCTCTTTCGCTCCCTGGGCGAAAGCGTCTTCAATGGTCTGGGGCACGTGGATCTCGTGGGACCACTGTTCTGCGCCGATGGAATATCCGTGGAGTGCATACACGACGGGATAGCGGCGCGACTTCTCCCTGGCATAGCTCGGCGGTAGGAACACCAGCACGTCGCGGTCAACGGCGTCGCCCTCTAAATTCCCTTCGAGAGCTTTGCCGTGGATCTTGATGCGCTCGACCGTGACAGCCTTAGCACCTGCCACGACAGGTGGCACGTCGGTCTGAACTTGCGCCGTAAGATCAGGCTCAAGGCTGACGACCACCCCCAGCGCTATCAGACAAAGAAATTTGTTCGCTCCTCTCATCAATGCCCTCCTCGCGGATCTCTTACGATTTCACGGTTCCACTACCGAAATTGCCTTCCCGGTGTACTCCACAGTCTTGTCGGGATTGGCCACTGGTGCGCCTGAAGTGCCGTGCCCAACGGATACCCAGACGATATTGATTTGAATGCTCGCGGGCATTTCGGGGTACTCGCCCTTCCGATCACCGATCGTTAGAGTCGTGGTTGACTCAGACCAGCGCAATGGAATGACAGAATGCGCGCCCTTCTCATAGTCATAGCTGTCTCCCGCGTCCTGGTACAGATCGAACGTGCCTTCGGCTCCCTTGTAAATCCGAAGTTCGATCGGCCCTGCGGGTTTCTCACTCGCGTACTCAATCTCTGGGCCGAGGGGGATGATTGAACCGGCACGTACATAGAGGGGGATGCGGTCGAGAGGAGCATCCGCGTCAATTTCACGGCCCCCCTTCTGCGACGCTCCTGTCCAGAAGTTGTACCACGCTGGAGAATCGGGTAAATACAAAGTTCTGCGAGTAGCATCTGGCTGCAGAACCGGACCGACCAGAATTGCGGGGCCAAACATAAACTCGTCCCCGATGTCGCGCGTATTCAGATCAGTCCGCCAGTCCATCACCAGAGGCCGCTGGATCGTGTAGTCCTCATTGGTAACGCGCCAGGCGAGGGAGTAGATATACGGCATCAGGCGGTATCGAAGCTTGTCAAAGTCGACCAGGATCGGCCGGACTTTGTCGAACGCCCAGATCTCATTTTGCGGCCGGTGCCCATGAGTGCGGAAAATCGGACAAAATACTCCGTACTCGAACCATCGCGCATAGAGTTCCTGAAATTTTGGATCTTCCACAGGATTGTCGTGAGGCGGCCAATAGCCTCCGATGTCCGTTGTCCAATACGGATAACCAGAGAGCGCGAAGTTCAACCCGGCAGCCACCTGACGGCGCAAACCCCAATACGAGCCATAGACGTCGCCCGACCACACCGTCGCTCCCACCCGTTGCTGGCCGAAGAAAGCGGATCGCGTCAGGAGAAAGACCCGCTTCTGGCTCGTCGCCGCTCTCCAGTGCTGCTGGATTCCCAGCGTATGAGTGAACGGAAATATATTGGTGTACTCGGCTCCATTGCCGATCGCAATCTGCTTGTTGCTGAGAATCGCGTCACCCCAGTGCGGCCAGTATTCCTCGGGCTCTGCGCTGTCGAGCCAGAACGCATCCCATCCCTGCGAAAACAGTTTGCCGACCAAGTTGTTCCAGTAGAAGTCGCGCGCCTGCGGATTCGTCGAGTCGTACACGCGAGCGCTCGGCACATCGAAGTGTTTGGAGACGAGTTCCTGAACATTCTGCGCCTTCGCATCAAACATTCCCCACACCGACAACATGGAGTGAACATGCTCATCATGCAACTGTTTCAGTTCACCTGGAACATCCGGGAAATTCGAATTGAAGACGGGATCGCCTTCTGCTTTCCACCAGAACCAATCCTGTACGATCGCATCCAAGGGAATGTGCTCTTCGCGGTAACGTTTTGCTATGCCTAAGACTTCGTCCTGGGACACGTAGCGGTCCTTCGACTGAAAAAAGCCATATGCCCATTGCGGAAGCAGCGGCGTGTGCCCGGTGAGGTTCCGGTATTCATGGATCATCTGATCCATTTCCGGACCGTAAATGAAGTAGTAGTCCACGGAATGGCCTGCGAGGGAACGCAGGTTCAGATCAAGCGGGAAGCGATTGTCGACGTAAGTAAGGGAAGCCGTATTCCACATCAACGCGTAGCCCTTGGTTGACAACAGCAACGGGATAGCAACATCAGTATTGTTCTGGCCGAGTTCCACGGTGGCTCCGCGGTAGTTGAACAAGCCGCTCTGATGCTGTCCCAGACCGTAGAGCCCCTCCGAGAAGTCCTCCGAAAAACGATCTTCGACGTGGAATGTTTTCTCGCCATTCAACTCGACGGGTTCATAAGTTCGCGGGATCGAGTTTCGCTCCCGCAGAAGGGTCTCGCCCGCCAGCGTGCTGTATTGGATATTTCCCCACTTCAACGAAAACTCGATCTTCAGAGCATCGGTTGTGAGTGTGATCGCATCGGCGGTCTGTGATGTCTGGAATTTTGCCCCTGGACACGACTCCTTGGAATCAAGCATCCACGGCTGGTTCTGTCGGAGTGCGTTGGACGGCTCGGGATTGGCGACAAAATGTATGACGGCGGAACGGCATACGGAGTTTTTTAATGATACGGCGACCACCGAGACCGTCATACCATCTGCGGCTGCCGCATACTTCACGGGAGGCAGTGGGGGCGTTTCCCACAGTTGCGCGCGCGCATCAGTTGGACTCCCGAGAAGACAGGAGATCCCGAGAAGGAGAGAACTGCTGACACTGACTAGATCGGAGCCTACGACTCTCACAACGTTTGTCGCGCGAAATACCGCTGCCATTATCATCGACACTCCATTCGAGAGATCTAGCAAACGCATGTTCTTGATCCGGGTTTTGAACGGTCACTACGAAACTGCACCGCTTATACGGGACTCTGGGCGATTCCACTCGTGCATACGAGAAATCTGCACATTCCGCTGTCAAAACGTTAGACGGAGCACGTACGCATACTTGACCGGTGCCTGCGCAGGCAGTTGAACGTGCAATCCATCGGGACGCTGCTGGAATGTCGGTTTTGCATCGGTCCCCAACAGCGACACGCTTCGCACGGATTGACTTCCCACTGTCGCTGCCAGCGAGCGGATCACGGCTTCTCCAGTCGTCGGCCACGCGAGTCCGATCGCATACAGCGCGTGGTCTTTGGTAGTGAAGCGAAAATCTTCAGCCGTGTAGTGAGCGGTGTCCGTGTCGTGAAACGAACCAGTCGCCACCTTTGTCGGTCCCTCGCCATAGGTTCTCCATGGGCGAGTCCCGTAGATGGCGTCTCCGTTGACATTCAACCATGTACCCACATCCAGCAGGACTTGTTGTACCTCCTCGGGTATGGTCCCGTCGGAGCGCGGGCCGATGTTCAGCAACAGGTTGCCGTTCTTGCTGACGATATCAATGAGTTGGTGAACGATGAATTCGGGAGACTTGAAGGTGTCGTCCTTGACATAGCCCCAGGACTTGTTGCTCACCGACGTATCGGTCTGCCAATAGAGTGGGCGAATGTCACCGAGTTGGCCACGCTCCAAGTCAAGCACCGCCGAGTGCTCCTGCATAGCGTAGTCCTTGTAGTTGATGACTCCGACGTGATCGCCATACTTTAGGGAACGGTTGTAATAGAACGCTGCAAAGCGGGCGAGATTCGGCCGGATCGATGCCTGCCCGATCCACCAGTCGAAGTACATGATGTCGGGATGATATTTCTCGACGAGTTCGGCGCCCCGAGCAAGCCAGTCGTCGGCCCACGCCGACGAAACATAGGTGAAATCATTGCCGACGGGAGTTCCCCAGTTGATGACCCCCACTTGTGCCGGAC
>JADGNQ010000115.1 GCA_017883385.1 Candidatus Sulfotelmatobacter sp. | reverse complement strand
CAGCTTTACTTGGGCGGCCCCGTTTGGCGAATCGAGCTGGTCAGTCCAGTCTGGCCGCGAGTGGCACCTGTGGATTCGAAGGACTGACCTGGATTGTCGAGCAGACCGGAAACTATGCGGTTGATGGCGAAACATCGCCATAGCACTCGTTGCCAGCAGTCAAAACGTGTAATGGCCTGGTTTCAACAACTGACGATCACGCGTATATTCTGTTCTTGAATTGGTATTTCAATGTCGGTGCGAAGAACATCCATCGCTCTCTACGCCAGCGTCTCCATGCTCGGCATCTTACTGGTGAGCTGGTTCGTCCTGAACCACTATCGTGTCCTGTGCTACAACGACGCGATAGAAGGACCTTCGCCTCAAATGTCCCCTTACTGGACCATAATTCATGTTCAAGACCTGTTGCTGTGGCCAATTCTGGTCATGTGGTTGTGTGTGACGGGTTTGATATTGTTCAAGATTGCCCGATGGGTGGAACGACTGCTGGCTGCCCGGCGGGCACGCTGATCGGGGTCAATGAGTGACATGGCCTGATAACGATAGTTGAGTGGAAATACACCTCGAAGAATGCCGCGAGACCTACAAAAGTGTTCTGAACAACCTATAAGCGACATACAATATTGCAAGACAACAAAAGAAATTTGTGGCAAGGTAGCCGGCGGCCTCGACGGCCCAGAGAATTCTTGCATCGCGGGTTGGGTCGGGGCGCCAGTAATAAGTATCCGGTCTACCAAGTAGCCACCGGGTGTTGGAAAGTTCCTAAATAAATTAAGTAAGCCAACGAGAAGCGTACCCACCATTGCTCCGATGCCTAGGCCGATTTTTGATTTAGTATTCATAGATTTGGTCAAACCTCGGCTAGGAACAATGCAAGCATTCGCAGAACAAGAAGGGCTGTGACGATCGTACTTGGGGCGGGGCGGGAAAGCCAGCTGGCGAAGAATCTCGATTTCACTCATCTGGCCTTGCGGGGCCACTTGAGTGTAGCGGCCTGATAGTGACAGTTGGCATTGGAAGACTGCGCTAGTTAGGGTAAGATGCCATCGGTTGAAACATACGACCTGACAAGACACTAATGCTAGTTGGATTTCTAGCAATCGCCGCTACGCCGTTCGCTGCTTGGGGCATTCTGGGTATCGCCGCTCGTTTCTGGAAGATGGATTTACGTGCGACCCTGCCGTGGCTGCGAGTTTTTCGTTGGACGTTATGGCTCATTGGAATGCCACTCATTGTGACAGCTCTAGTTTCGCACAAGTACTATTGGTGCTTCCCCATCGGGATGAGCCTAACAAGTTCTTCGATCTTGTTTGGACCTGTCGCGGGATGGGTAAAAAAGCGGTAGGACTCCGATCCGTTGACTCCCTGAATCGGACAACTGGTGGCCAACCTTCGGCAAGCCGGACACCGGATTCCCCGACCTCACTGCGACAGTCGATCCCGCTTCAATTCGCAGTTGTCGTAACATCCCAATTTCACTCACCGACCCGGATCGAGATCGTAAGCGCCCCTCGCGTCAGACCGCAGGCAGCCAGACGAATCAAGCGGAAATCGGCTCTTAACCCCCGGTGGTCAGAAAGGGGTCGTATTTTCAGTCCTCTTTTGGCGGCAGGCGCGTCATGCGAAGACTTTTGAACTATGCAGACCAGAATCGGCTAGTACGGTTCGAAATTTGGCGACGTGATACCCGCAGGTGGCGAAAGCTGCTGCTGAAAGCAGTTAATCCGCCCTTTCGGATTGACCCACAAGTGCGTCGGTTGGGGACATTGAGTCTTGTCCACGTGTTGCCGGAAAAGCGAGATACCACCTTGTCCTGAAGGGTCTCCGTCAAAGCTGAGCCCATAGAGTTCGCCGCTTGGAGTCCTAGCGATGCCCCCAGCAACCGCCGAGTCGTATCCCAGAATGTCATAGCGAACGCGGAAGGGTGTCCCTTCGGCCTGAGCTTTCAACGTGCAGTCGGTGGCTGCCTTGGGATCGCCTCCGACCCTTACCCGACCGCAATCAATTCCGTGTCGCCCCATCAGCCTCGTGCTCTCCCAGTCCATGCTATCTCCAACTATTGGAACCAAGGATGCGCTAACAAGGTTGCTGACCGCTCCAAGCCCGAAGAACAGGACTACGGCAATAACAACGAGAATCAACACTTTCTTGCGCATACCGACCTCCCTTCCGGCACGTCTGTCCGGTGAGATAGGAACGATGAGCGGTGTCGCTCTTGCGTGCTCAACTGAGCATCGATCTTCGGCTCTCTTCCCAATTAGGCTCCGCTACGAAGGAAAAGGTTCCCGACGATTTCGTTAGCGGGCTCATGCTGGCCGCTTGGTTTCGGGTATTGGGAGCGCGAGCAAGGTCTGGGCCGTGTGCAGCTAGGGTTTGAGTCGCGATTTCCATTCCGCCCATCGCAATTTTAGTTCAGGGAGAATTGATTCGAGATTCCTGCGGGCATTCTCCCGGCTATTCATTGGTAGGCGGAAACCGACGCCCCACACACCCCAGGACATTTTGCCCCATCTCGATGGATGCGATTGGTGTTGAATTCGCTTGGTCCGGGTGTGATCACTGGGGTCTCCGACGATGACCCATCCGGAATTGCCACATATTCTGTCGCGGGCGCACAGCTTGGAACCAAACTTCTGTGGACCGTACTCCTGACGTGGCCGCTGATGCGCTGCGGTGCAAATGATGTGTGCGCGCATCGGTAAGTGACAGGACAAGGCTTGGCGGGAAATTTTAGGCAGCGATTTCCACGTTGGCTGCTCGGCGTCTTCGTCGTGGCCCTCCTAGTCGCTAACACGATTAACATCGCGGCGGATCTGGCCGGCATGGCGGATGCCGCTGAAATGTTGTTCGGCGTGAAATCGCACGTGTTTGTGGTGGTTTTTGCACTTCTTATTTCGTGGGCAACGGTCCGCCTTCATTATCAGCAGATCGCGAATGTGCTCAAGTGGCTGGTGCTGGTGCTCTTCGCTTACCCGATAACCGCGTTTGTGGTAGGAGCAGACTGGGGCCAAGTGGCTCGCGCGACCTTCATACCGTCGATGCCACACACCAGAGATGAATGGTCGATTTTAGTGGCGATTCTCGGCACCACGATCAGTCCGTATTTGTTCTTCTGGCAGGCGAGTGAAGAGGTTGAAGAGGAGAAGTCGGCAGGTCAGCGCACCCTTGCTCAACGGAGAGGAGCAACACTCGAAGAACTTGAGCTGAGGAACATCGATGTGGGTGTGGGTGCGTTCTTCTCAAACATAGTCATGTTCTTTATCATCCTGACCACAGCCATTACCCTCAACCGCCACGGTATTACGCATATCGAAACTGCTCGCCAGGCAGCCGAGGCCCTTCGACCCCTCGCGGGCAAGTTCTCCGCCATCCTCTTCACCGTCGGCGTTGTCGGTGTCGGTTTTCTCGCCATCCCGACGCTTGCGGGATCAGCGGCATACGCTTTTGCGGCAATGCTTGGGTGGCGCCAAGGACTAGACAAGAAATTCAAACAGGCGCGTGCGTTCTACGTTCTCAATACTACTGTCGACCGGGGTGGGCGTCGGACTGGATTTCATAGGCATTAATCCTGTGAAGGCCCTCTACTGGACAGCCGTCATCAACGGCTTGTTAGCTCCCTTCCTTCTCGTCGCAATCCTGGTTATCGCCTCGGACAAGAAACTAATGCAGGGCCAACCGAGCTCGCGCTTGGGATGGATTGTCGTGGCGCTCACGACGGTGGCAATGTTCGCCGCCGGCGTGGCCATGTTCGTTGTTTAGAGTGTGACTCTCTGGCCACATCGAGTCGGACAGTCGCTCATTTGTCAGACTATGCAGTTTGGATTCCCCGAACCAAGCTTCCCAAGACCAATGAAGAAGAGGAAGCCGTGAACAGACTTCCTCCCTCTTCGAATAGCGAGTTCAACGCGCAGTCGTACCGGCCAAGTCGCGATCTGTCTTCTTGGCATCAACGGAGGATTCTCCCGTGGAGGAAACGTCCTCTCCCCCAGCCGACTTCAGAACTTCCTTCGCACGCTTGATTTCCTCGGCCGTGTCGCAATGCACAGAGAGCAGAATTTCGCCCTTCTGCAGGCGACCTTCGTATCTCTTGGCTTCGAATTCAGGAATGCCCATGCCAATCAAGGCGCCAGTAACTCCACCAACGGCCCCTCCAACGCCCAACCCCGCTAGGCCTGCCATGATGGGACCTGCGGCGATGAACGGGCCCAGGCCAGGGATCGCCAAAAGACCAACACCCGCCAGGAGGCCCAGCGTGCCACCAATTACGCCACCTGCGGTCACACCCACTGTCGTACCTTCAGGTGCTTTCGTTTCCTTTTCTGTTCCCATGTTCCTCGTTCCGCCCAGACTCTCCGGCAAGAGCACCGAAATGTCGGAAGTCGCAAAGCTCGCTCGGACGAGCGAATCCATTGCATTGTCGACAGCAATACGAGTTGAGAAGATTCCAAATACGCCTACTTTTTTATTTGACATATGTCTATTCTCCTTTGAGTTCAAGCTAGTTTCGATTTCTGCTCAATCATTTCGAAGGTGTCACGTCGAGTTGATTGGTTACGTTTTCTTGTCCTGCTACGCTGACAGCCTTAGCTTCCAAATTACTTTTCTCCTCTTCAGACCGCACTGGCCCACGAAGTGTCACTTTGCCATCCTGGGTGATGACCTTGATGTTGTGCGCGTAGGTGGAGAGACTTTGATCTTCGTGGATCGCTTTTCGAATCTTCTGTGTGACGGCCCGGTCTGAGGGATTCATCTTCTGTTGATCCGCAGTCGGGCCTGCCTGATCTTTGTTTGTCTTGGTATTGTCTGGGGCCGTCTGCTGGTTATCCTGAGACGGGGTTGGGATGGCCATTAGGGATACGCAAAACACCAGCGAACCCAGAGGCAAAAGCAATCGTAGCGACTTAAACGAACGTCCGTTCATTTCTATTCCTCCTTATTAGCAATGTCTGACAGGGATCTGATAAACGCGAATATGGCCTCGGACTGTCCCGCCGAATGTTTTCCTGGACTGGCCAATGGCGCAGCCGTTTCGTGAGGTCGCCGGCGTAGACACTGATTCGATCCGACCGTTGAATCAGTTTCTGGTCTGTCCTTTATCCTTTACTCAATGCTCTGCCTCAGTTCTTCCTTGCTAGCGACCGTAGAGTGGCCGTCTGGGTTGCAGCTCTATGTGCTGCGCTCACGAAACATCCGAGCTCTTAATCCTCCGAAGCCTGTTGATGCCTCTTTTTGTGCGCAGTTACACTGCACAACCACACTACTCAGAGAGCAGACGGATGAATGGCTTGTTTTGACCACTTTCCCATTTTGATTTCGCAATTGGTATTGCGCACCCACGAGGACCACGACACGGTGGACGCTGAGAGCCGGTCTCGCTGCTGTCGAGCCGCACGCTCGCCTATAAAACTAATCATCAGAACTGTGCAATTTGGATCGGCAGAACCATTCTTGCCAGAGCTATGCTGTATCTATCGAGCCGATGAACAATCGTGGCGCAGCGCGATCAACTGGCCTCGTGGAGAGGAAGACTTATGATCCATGGCGCCAAAAAGCTGATACCCAAACTGCGTAAGGCTCCCCAACCACCTCTGTAACACCCCGGCGCGATCCCTGACTCAGACCGGGCCAAGAAGCCGCCGCTCGGCGAAACCCGTGCCACCAACCAGGAACTGGAACCCGGAGATCGGGTCGAGGGATTGGGAAACTTCGGAACGCCAACTGGAGAAATCGGCACAGTTGAGCGAGCTAACGAAGAAGATGCGGTCGTGAAGTGGGATGATGACGGTCGTACGAGACTCCACCAACCGTCGCTCAAGAGGATCTAGGCGGTCGGATCGCTATCGTTTGCATTCGTTATTTTGGACCACATCGGAAAAACGACAATGTCACCGAAGACAGCAAAGAGTGTCGCGGCAATACTTGAGCAGGAACTGGATTTTATGATTAGTGAATGGAAAAGGCAGATAGGTCTGGTTCCTGGCTTAACCAATATTCTACTTAGCGATGCAGACCGTACAGGTCATTTGCCTGCGCTGTTCGACGAGGTTCTCTGCCGTCTGCAAGGTAATAGGAATACCGAACCGCTGGTTTCTGTCGCAGCAGCCGCGCACGGCAGACTACGGTTCGCGCAGGGCTACTCTGTCGCCATGTTAGTTGAGGAGTCGCGAATATTGGAGGTCACCACATTTGGGACACTACAGCGTCATCAGGGCGAACTGGATCGGAATCAAGTGCTGCTAGACGTGGGGATTATTGCGGACGAAGCGGATCGGCAACTCGAAGAAACGGTAGGTGGCTTTATGGCGGCCCAGGCCGCAGCCTAGCCGCTGCAGGCGCACGTAGTTATTGTTATTCAATGACAAGGAGAAAACAAATGAACCCCAGTACGAAGGATGAGATCCAAGGCACCGTTCACGAAGTGAAAGGCAAAGTCAAAGAGACGGCCGGCAAAGTCACGAACAATCCTAACTTACAGGCCGAAGGCAACGTCGAAAAAAACACCGGTAAAGTTGAGAGAAAGGTCGGACAGATCGAAAAAGTGTTCGAGAAGTAAAGTAGGTGGGCTCTCCCCAGAGCACGTTCATGCGTTCGGGACGACTGATGTACCGCCGTTTTCCCCTTCAGTAAGCGCCCGGAAACGGCGGACGTCAGCTTGGCAGTCACAGTTCTCTCAGCCCTACGGACCGACCTGATCAGGCTATGAATGAGCGACCGGCCGAACAAAGTCAGGTGGGTATGGTGGAAACGGCGCTGCCGTTTTCGACGCTACCGTCCGATAAGATGCTCAGCAGAATCACGATTCTTCTCTTTATCTTAGTGGCTGGTTTGCTGACGGTGTTCGGTTACTACGCGAGCTCGATTTGTATCACAGTGATCCTAGCGGGATTTCTCGCAATCCTGTTTGACCCCGTGGTAGTCATACTGGAAAAAATGCATCTGCCGCGCAGTGTCGCCGCGGCCGGCATTGTGCTCGCAGGCATGAGTCTAGTCGGGCTACTGGGTTACGTACTCTACGGAAAAGCGATGAGCTTTGCGGAAGAACTTCCAGTGTACGCCTCGAAGGTGCAGCAAACCATTGAGCTCAATTAGCAAAAAGATCCAAAACTTTCAGCAAAGTGCTGGAAGCCTTGCGAACGACGTGCATGCCACCAAGAAAGTTCCCGAGGTTCGGTTGCAGCAATCGCCAACCTGGCCTGATTATCTGGTGCGCGGTGTGGGATCTGTGTGGGGAGCGCTGATTATTGCCGGCGTGGTTCCATTTCTAACGTCTTTCATGCTCTGCACAAAGGACCAAATGGCCATCCGGATGGATGGCCTCTTCGGTTCTAGGATGGACGCGGCTCGATTCATCACGAACCTGAACCAGATGATTCGCGGTTTTGTCGCCGGCAACCTTATCGTCGGTTCCGTGATGGCGGTGGCGACCACGCTGGTGTTGTGGAGTCTTGGCATGAAAGGTGCCATACCTCTCGGAATCGCTAGCGGGCTCTTGAATCTGCTGCCCTTCCTCGGGCTGATCGCTGCGCTTGTTCTTCCTCTTGCAGCGGCCCTCCTTCAGTTCAACACACTCGTACCATTCGTCGTCATCATTCTCACGATCCTCTTCCTCCATGTCGTATCCGCGAACCTTCTTATTCCGAAATTCATTGCCAATCGCGTGAGTATTGGGCCGGTGGCGGCGACGGTTGGGATTCTCTTCTGGGGCTGGTTGTGGGGTGTCATGGGCTTGCTGCTCGCTGTGCCCCTCACAGCATTCATCAAGCTGGTCGCGGATTTGCATCCGTCCTTATGTCACTTGTCCAACATGCTGGCGCTGACGCCACGTCCAGCTCCACGTTGGGTGCGCTACGGCGAAACGGCTTTGGAACGGGCAATTCCTTACTTGCGCCCACGTCCGCAAAAAGCTCCTATAGTCCTACGCGACCGAGAACCGAGGGGTCAATGACCGCCGTCATCGTATTTGGGCGCTCCGCATCGCCAATCGCAGGCGAAGGGACCACCTATCGGGCGGACAGCGAGCAGAAATCCTTCCCTTGAGACGGCGGTTCCTATTTAACAGACTAGTCCGTGTTAAGCAGCAGGGTATCCTATCGCCGAGAGGTTTAGTTCATGAGCGAAAATTCCATGCAGAGCCAGTCGCACATAGACTCGATTGTGAGGCAAGAGGAAGAAGCGCTAGAACGAAGGTCCAGCTCAGAACGTCTCGCCGATGCGGTAGGAGTCTTCGCAGGAAGCCTTCTGTTCGTTGTGCTTCACCTAGTGCTCTTGGTCGCGTGGCTGCTGATAAATAGCGGCAGGATTCCCAGCTTACGACCGTTCGACCCTTACCCGTTCTCGTTACTCGGAGTGATTGTTGCCGTGGAGGCGGTCATTCTCTCCAGCTTCATACTCATGCGTCAGAACCGCATGATGCGCCGAGGGGAGCGTCGGGACCACCTGAAGTTGCAAGTTGACTTGTTGGCAGAGAAGGAGATCACGAAGCTGTTACAGATGGTACGCGCAATTTGCGGGCATATGGGACTTCAGAACATCATGGCGGATAAGGAGATCCGTGATCTTAGCCAGAACACCTCTATTGAGTCGATCAGTCAGACATTGGAGGATCGGCTGCCGGGGACATAAGGGTCAACCACCCTCAGCTACAACAGGACGTAGACAGTTACACTGTCCAGGCTCAGCGGGAGAGAAGATAGTGGGAAGGCATGGCTGCCGGATTACGCCAACTCTTTCCTTTTCCAAACGGTTTTTTCGCAGATGAGGTCGGCGAGCCTCCCGAGTTTGAATGGTTTCACGATGATTTCGTCCGCCTCCAGCAGGGAGACCCGACTGACTGTTCGCGCCATTGACGCATGCCCAAACCGAGCTTTTCTGATCAGACTTGAGATTGGGGAAATGAGAAACTCCGTCGTGAGTCATTTGTGAGCCAGATCAAGGGTTTCATCAGGTTCAGCTCGCTTAGGCGACCGGGAGGCTAACATGCTTTGGACTATTTTCGTTGTTTTGATTGTTTTGTGGCTGTTGGGTTTCAGTTTGCATATCGGCGGAGCCCTGATCCACTTGCTACTCGTGGTGGGATTGGTCGTTCTGGTCATCAACTTACTGAGCGGACGACGAACCGCGGTTTGAAGAACGGCAGAACGATTGCCGACACCAGGAGGTCCCGGTGTAGCCCCCTGGCGCATTCATCTTGTGTTCGGTCGCCCTGCAGCCGGGCCTCACCGTTAAGGAGCCCGTAATGTCCGAGCCCAACTGCTCCGCGACTTTGAAACCGAACACCCTGACGCGCGGCAGGCGAGTCCTCTCCTGATTGAAAAGAAGTCAGTATCATCCTTGCAAGTAATACCCAACCCGGTCACCTCCAATGCGGATAGCGGTTATCGGGAACCACCTCCCTCGACAGTGTGGAATCGCGATCCTAACGACAGATTTTTGCGATGTTATCGCTGTTGAGTACGAAGCCGCTGCCCGCGTGCCAGGCTCTCGTTTCGCACCCTTTCTTCCTCGTCATTTGGAGTATTATTCTGTTCGCTCATATGCCCCACCGCGCTCCCAGGATGGCAGCTCGCGAAGAGCGACGAAAATACGGCCAGTCGTTGCGCCAAAAAGTCGGCCGGGTCAGCCACGCAGACTGGGACCCCAAGCACCGAAAGGTATCCATCCTGGAACTGCTGCGCGCGTCGGAGCGCGGACGCCTCGCCAACCTGCTACCTATCAAGGCCGCACGTATGGCCGCTTCGCCCTTTGGGTTCTATAGGGGCGCCGTTCCCATCATGGCTTCCGATCTCTCGATGCTCCCAAGTAGCGGCATTTATGCGCAGCTTTGTGGCGATGCGCACGTTCAAAATTTGGGGACCTTTGAGGGACCAGACGGACGGCTGATCTTCGACATTGACGACTTTGACGAGACGATTCGTGGGCCTTGGGAATGGGACGTCAAGCGCATGGCTGTCAGCCTGGTGCTGGCCGGCCGCGAGGCCAACAACGAGAAGGAATGCAAAACCGCCGCCCTGACCTTTGTCGAAAGCTATCGCGAGGCAATGTACCAATTCTCCAGAATGCCCATGGTGGACTTGGCTCGGCAAGAGGTTTTCCGCTGCCGGCACGTTTCACCAGTGCTGCTGAATGTTCTGCGAAAAGCTGAGCGTGCCACGCCGGTCCACAATCTGAAACAGTTGGCCGCGCAGCGCAACGGGAAATGGCGCTTCCGCGACAACAAGCCGCTGCGGTTCCACGTGCCTCCCGCCACGGCGAAGCAGGTGGCCGCCGGATTGCGCAACTACGTCGACACGCTGTTGCCGGAAAGACAGCACTGGTTCTCGCATTACCGCGTCGAGGACGTGGCTTTTCGCGTGGTCGGAATCGGCAGCGTCGGCGTGCGCGACTATATCGTCCTCATGTTTGGCGCGGCCAAGGATGCCCCGTTGTTTATGCAGATCAAGGAACAGGTGCCCTCGGCCTACGTGCAATACCTACCTGAGGCCGACGCTCCCGTGAATCAGGGACAGCGTGCGGCCCAGGGACAGCGCGCCATGCAGGTGCAGTCGGACATCTTCCTGGGGTGGACTTCAATAGCCGGCCACGACTACCTGGTTCGCCAGTTGCGCGATCACAAGGCCGTCATTGAAGACGAGGATTTGGGAGGCGACGGACTGGTGCAGTACGCGCAGATCTGCGGCGAACTGCTGGCCAAGGGACATGCCCGCACCGGCGACCCTTACGCCATCGCGGGATACCTGGGCAACAGCGATAAGTTCGACAAGGCAATCGCCATGTTCGGTACCGCCTATGCCGACCAGAGTACCAAAGATTTCGAAGAGTTCACCCAGGCGATCCGGGTCGGCAAGATTCGAGCGGCAAAACTCGCCCCGGCGAAGCCCGCAAAACCGGTCAAAGCCAAGCGCGCCAAATCCAGAAAGTAGCATGTCGCAGTGAAGCACCTTCGGACTGTCTTGCCCGGTCCCATGCCCTGTCGCATCTGACGTTAGTTGAAGTTCCTAGCGGCACCTGCAAAACTAGAATAAATGGGCCGCTTCGCGTCAACCGTTGAATTCTATGCTCGCTACAGGGAGCCGTATCCGCCAAAGTTCTTCGAGAGAGTTGCGGAGCAGATCTGGTTGTGCGGCGACGAAACCTTGCTCGACATTGGCTGCGTCCCCGGCCTGCTAGCCATCGGCTTCGCCCCTTTTGTCGGAAGCTGCACGGGGCTCGATCCCGAATCCGCAATGATCGAGGCGGCGAAGGCCGCAGCAGCGGAAGCAGGGGTAGGCCTCTCCCTGATCCACGGTCGGATCGAGGAATTCCCAATTACTCAAACCGACGACGTCATCACCATTGGCCGCGCACTTCATTGGTTGGAACGCCACGCAACCTTGACGGTGATGGAGCGGATTCTCGCTTCCGACTCCGGTCGCATCCTAATTTGCAGAGCGTCCAGCACCGAGACACCGGAAAACGCTTGGGTGAAACCCTATAAAGAAGTGTGCCGTTCTTGGGCATCGGGCCCACCAGAGAAGCATTATCGGATTGGTGGGAAGCAATGGTTTGCCGACTCGTGTTTTAGAGCACTTGGCGAGACATCGGTCACCGAACAGCGTCAGATCACAGTTTCTGACCTGATCGGACGTGCTCTATCCCGGTCCAATACGTCGCCTGAAATCCTCGGTGAAGGACGGACGAGATTTGAGGCAGAGATAGCTGCCGCGCTCGAACCATTCGTTCAAAAAAATGGAGTTTTGGTGGAGCACATCGTAGCCCGAGCTTCGATCTTCGGTCGCCTGCCGTGCGGCGACCAGCACTGCTCCGACAGTTGAACGAACCGTCGCGCCGTGCATCCTCTCCGCTGCTTACCCCATTTCGTGTAAATTACCCAAGTTCCGTCCAGCGAAACAATCTCCGCGAAAGTCGGTAGCGCCCGCACATGGGGAAATTATTGCAGATCGGATACCCGTAGCCTGCCCTGAGCGATCTTGAAGGCGGCAGCCGCAGCGCCAACTGCGCCGGGCGACCAGTTCTTACGACTACTCCCCGGATTGAACCGTTCCTCGGCACTGGCCTGCCACTTCTGTCCCGGCGTACAACCGAGGGCCTTTTTGAGACTCGCGGCTGTTACCCTGACGACAGGCAGTCCGCTCTTAGCCGCCGCGAGTTCTGTGATTGCTTCTCCTTTTATTGCCTCAACAGAAGACTTGAACCGACCCGACGACGATCCGAGCAGTGCGATTGTCGAGCCTCGGCTCGTACCGCTGAGATCGAATATCACGACAAGACGTTGCAAGAGTTCGTTCAATCCGTCTCCAGATCGTGCCTGAAATTGAATCGACTTGATCGACTTAATCACGAAAGTCTCTCCTGAACCCGTGGCTTGCGCGATGACGACTGCGTCCTTGGTTGGGCTCACTCCGAAAATCATAGGGGAACTCTGACTGAACTACAGACGAGGAACTTTCACTTCGCCTCGCAAAACTTTGGCGGCATCATAAACTCGAACCTTACAAATCACATTAGGCCCCTTGCGACCAAGCTGCTGAGCAATAGCGACCAGTTACGAGGGGGGACGACGGGGCAGTGGAGGGCCCCGCGCAAGGGTGATTATGCCAGATCGGATAGCGTCACGATTATGGGGGTGTGGTCAGACGGCTTTTCCTGCGCTCGCGGTCCTTTATCGATTTCGCAGCTTTCGAGTCGATTTGCCAGCGTTGGGGATAACAAGAAGTGATCGATTCGTATGCCTCGATTGTTTTGGAACGCTTGCCGAAAGTAATCCCAAAATGTGAAGTGTCCAATTTCGCCCACGTGCAACGACCGGAACGCATCCGTATAGCCCATACCCAACATCGCACGATAGCGGGCTCGCGGCTCCGGCTGAAACAAAGCATCGTGCTCCCACGATGACGGCTTGTGACAGTCGATGTCCTCAGGAATCACGTTGAAGTCGCCGCCTATTAGCGTCGGCACATCGTCCTGCTTCCATCTGATCATTTGCTGAGTCAGTCGATCCATCCAAGCTAACTTGTACGCAAACTTGTCACTCCCTACCGGATTGCCATTGGGAAGGTAAATATTGACGATGCGGATGTCCTTGATGATTACCTCCAAGTACCGCGCATGGCTGTCGGAATCGTCACCGCCGAGAGCCTTAGCAATCGTCTTCATCGGATGTCGCGACAGAATGGCAACCCCGTTATAGGCCTTCTGCGTCACCGCAACGCTCTCATAGCCGAGCGAGTTGAAGGCTTCGGACGGGAATTCCGTTCCCTTCAATTCTTGTAGCAACAACGCATCCGGTTCGCGAGCTTTCAGCCATGTCGTGACATGGGTCAGACGAGAGCGAACAGAGTTCAAATTCCAGCTAGCAACTTTAAACATCCATCCCCATTTCTGACCTTATTGTGGCATGAGAGTCCGGACCGTTCCATCGCGAGATTTATCCAAGACAAGGAAGCAGGACCCACCGCCAAGCTGTCTCCCGCATACAATGACGCCATGAAAGACCTGAACAATCGAGTTGCGCTTGTGACTGGCGGCAGCCGGGGAATCGGAGCCGCAGTCGCCATCGCGTTATCTGGTGCTGGTGCCAATGTCGCCGTGAACTTTCGTGAGCGTGCCGACGCCGCGAATGCGGTGTGTGCCGAAATCACGCAGATGGGAAGGAAGGCAATCGCGATTCAAGCCGATGTGTCAGTCTTAGCCGACGTGAGGCGCATGGTCGCGGTGGTCGAAGCACAACTTGGCGGCATCGACATCCTTGTCAACAACGCGGGCATCGCCCATCCCCGCAAATTGGAAGAGATTACGGAAGGGGAATGGGACGAAGTGCTCACGGTCAACCTGAAGTCGGTGTTCTTGGTGACGCAGGCTGTGATCGGCGGAATGCGGCGAAGAAAATGGGGACGCATCATCAACCTGTCCTCAGTCGCAGCACAGACGGGCGGGGCAGTGGGGGCGCATTACGCCGCGTCCAAGGCGGGAATCTTAGGGCTGACGCACTCCTGTGCCTCCTCATTTGTTAAAGACGGGATCACCGTGAATGCCATAGCTCCGGCATTGATTGAGACGGATATGGTAACCAGCAACCCCAACCCCAACGCCAACCCGAATCTTATTCCGATGGGGCATTTTGGCTCAGTAGACGATGTCGCATCGGTAGCTGTGATGCTGGCAACGAATGACTACATGACTGGGCAGACGATTTCGGTCAATGGTGGTTGGTATATGAGCTAGTCCCCGAGTCTCAACGAGTCTCGTCTTCGCTTCTGTTCTCCATCTTCGGCTAAAGTAATAGCCGATGAAATTGACCTGCTGCGCCATGTTCCTGCTCTTCACGATGAGTGCTGCCGCCCAAAGCAAAGGTGAGTTCGATATCAAAGCGGCTGAGCGATTTGCAAATCTCGCCCTCGCCTGCGTGCACAAAGAGTACCCAAATCACATTAGCCACACCCTGAATAGCGATGCCGACGCAGCACCGCCCCGGAAACTGACACCTGCCTTTTATGGCTGCTATGACTGGCATTCTTCCGTCCACGG
>JADGNQ010000285.1 GCA_017883385.1 Candidatus Sulfotelmatobacter sp. | reverse complement strand
AAGTTGCGCCAGCGCGACATGGGCGAGATAAACCGGAATGCCGATGACCGGCTCGCCGGAAGGGCATCCCCACTCGTCGGTCAGATAACACGCTGGGCGAAATTTCGAAAGACCCTTGGCTTCGAGTTCGCGATAGAGCTGCTCGACGAAGCGTTCCACGGGCGAGCCTTCGAGCTTGAGACCCAGGTCGCGAATGGGCCGGCTGAGAAGTTCCTGATAGGCGGGTTCTGGTTTTCCGTTATCGTGCACAAACGCTCGCTACGATGAAGAATACAGCGGTTGCATGGGGACACGATAGGAGGGAGGGTGTCACCAATATAAACAGTAGCCGAGAGTAGGATAACTCAGGAGTTACGGGAGTAACGCAAAATCGCGGATGGACGGGAGCGAAGGCTCGCCCGCGTCACTTCCGACTCGATCGCGCCTAGCATGCGCCGATGAACGTATGATTTTGAGCAGGAGAGAAATGCATATGTCACGCACCGCGGTCCTCGTCATGGTCGGGGGCGCGTGCTAACGACTTCCGCGATCTCACAAGAAAAGGCAATCAGGAGTGAGCAGTTGCCGAAGGGGTTGAGGCGACGGTCGCCGCTCAGAGCCAAGGCTCTAGATTGCGAAGAATAGCCCGCTACTGCTTCGAGGAAGTCTGCTGGCTGGCCACGCACTGCCAGTGGCCGCTCGCCATTTTGATCCAGGTGTCGGTCCAGCGCTCGTGGCGGTCAATCGGAGTGCCGTCGCCGTCGATGCCCTTGCCGGCCCATGATCCGGTGGCGATCGCCGTACTGCCGTAGACTGTCACCTTCACGCTGCTGATGGCATTCAGTTCCCACTTGCCACCCTTCAGATTCGAAAGCAGGTGCGATTTGCCGTAGGTTTCTCCATCGGCGTCGGTGTTGACGAAGGCGTCGGCGAGCATGGGGGCAACTACCTCGGCATGGCCGAGTTTCTGAGCCTCGGCCCATTTGTATTCGAGATCCGAGATGGTCTTTTCCGTGTTGGAAGAATTTGCCGCAAAGGCCAGGGCAACCGCCAGCAGAGTCAGTAGCCCAAACAGGAACTTCATAAACACACCTCCGGGAACGACCAATGTATCAGGGCGGGGATCGATCGGTCCTTTGTGTAACTTCGAGTCCTTTGTGGAAGAAGTGCAACTGCGTGAACCACGAAGGACACGAAGGATCACGAAGGAGAATCCTAGTGGACGGTCACCGTGGTGGTTGCCTGGGAGCGGCCAAAGGGTCCGGTTGCATACAGAGTGTACGTGGTGGTCTTTGAGGGCTGCTGATGCCCGGCGGCCGCGAGCGTACTCGCGGAGAGTGGGACGCTCTATTCGCAAAGGCGGGCTTCGAGATTACCCGGATCGTGCCGATGCGAGCCGCGGAGAGCGTGATTGAGGCAAGGGTGAAGGGATAGGAGATTTGCAGTCCCTATAGACGTCCTTGGCGTTGTTAGTTGCCAGCCACGACTTCTTTCTCCGGCAGAGCCAGTTGTATGTCGCCGATTCCTAAGTTCTGACACCGGGCTGTCCACGCCTCTTTCGGAAGTGTGCCATCGGACATTTGCCGAATCAATTTGAATGGGTCAATCTGTTCACCGTCTTTTTCGAGGTGGAAGATTGCAGGACCTGTGTTTAGCTTCCAACCATTCAGGACAAGGGCGAGACCAATTGCGCTGCCCACCAGAGATCGCGCACGCTCCACGCGCTGCTCGGGTGTCAGAAGCATCCCTTCCGGATCGCGCACTTTCGGGGCAATTTCCGGAATCCTACCCAAAGATTCGACTAGCGTTCCTACGGTCATTCCCTGCAAAAGGGAAGAATATTCGGCCACCGTTTCCATCCACATTGGAATCACAACGACGTTTGCCTGCTCGCTCCAAGAGACCCGCTTCAGAGAATCCTTCTGCATTTGTGGATTGATTGCCAGTAAGAATGCATACTCTGCCGTACTGCCATCATTCAAGAGGGTCCAAGCGGATAGTTTTTCTTCCGCACTCGATTGCTGGGGTAGTGCCTGGGCAGCCGCGATCCGATCACGCAGAGCAGGATGGCTGTCATAGGGGTCGCTCTTGCCTTCGCGAATCTCGACTTCGATCCCTTCTGTCACTTTCTGTGAAACTGTACTCGCCGTAATGAACTGTGAGACTCCGTCGCTGATGGGGGGCAGGAAGCCCGAGTCCAACATCGGAGCCAGTTCTGATTGCCAATACCCGGGCCAGGCCAAGGATGCCCCGTGAACTAGGCGCAATCCACCGATCAGCGAGTTCGACCCTGCCACGATGCAAGCAAGTTCATCGGCGCGAAACTCCTGCCGGCGTGAAACAAAATTTATGGCGCGGAGAAAAAACAGCCAATACCACTTAAGGATGCCGAAGACCACCGCATAAAGGAGTTGCATGGCAGCAACTCGCATGGCAGTGCCGACCGATCCCATGTTCTGGAACGTTCGGATCAAAGCCATCTGAGTGCGGTGAAGCCAGGGTCCGAGTTTGGTGTCGCCGCCATAGTAGTGTGCAAATTCATGCGCGAGAATTGCTCGAAATTGAGAGATGTTCAGTGCGGCCAACAAGGGGAGCCCCAATCCCATCACCCTGCGGCTTCCGAAGCCCATTAAGCCGCCGCGGTCGGCAACCCATGCGTTGGCGTCGCCAATAAGATAGACCTCACGCGGCGGGGGTTCATTCAGCACGGCAGCAATGTTGTCGAGTTCCGCAAACAACCGTGGGTGCGCCGCGCGATCCAGCAACAGACCCGGTGCGACAAACTTGTCACGACGGGGAACTAACGACCACACAATAGACCCGGCAACGATCAGACCTCCAATGAACAAAGCAAGGACTTGAAAATTCCTAACATGGGTAAGAGCAAGCCAAGGGAAATAGACGCAGGCAGCTGCGAGCAAAAGAATAAACACGTAGGACAGTAACACCATGAACATCGCGAGGGCCGCAAATAGAGCCAATGAACGACGCGGTGGGATTGTTACCGGCTGAGAGTCCATGAGGCGCCGGTAATCATAGCATTCCTTACATGAGCATTCCTGTGACCTCAGACTCGCTACGTTGAGGGCCGGTAATTGTTAAGCAGATGCAACGGAATCGGTTCGCGGGCGTGCAACCAGGCGGCGGGTATGCTTTCAAAGCCGGAGTACATGACGACGATTCCGCCGACAATCGCACATGTAGTGTCTCGATCGCCAAGACCGCTAACCGTCGCCCATAGAGCTTCTTCGTAACTCCCGAGGTGGCAAGCTGCGCTCCACAAAGCAAAGGGGACGGTGTCAGGACAGGAAATAATCTTGCCGTTTCCCAATTCACGAACCGCTCGATCGATAGGAGCATCAGCAGGCAGAGTCGCAGCTAACTCGATTCCTCGTCGAACTGCGCTGACTGGCATCCGCTGAGCTACCCATTCCAGAAACTCGACAGGCGTGGGCAACTGGCCGACCTGGCGGAATCTCCACGCGGCCGCTGCGGCTAAGGCCACCGCGGTCGCTCCGGCTAGTGCTTCGGCATGGCAATGGGTAGTCTGTGCCGACAGGGTGGCTTGTTCTGGGATTGAATCGACGTCATCCGCGAGGTATGCGCCGAGGGGCGCGACTCGCATTGCGGAACCGTTGCCGAAGGAGCCTTGCCCGTCGAACAAAGCTTGTGCCTGTTCCCGCCAACAACCGGGCCGCCTGCGAATTTGGGCAAGCAGATTGTGCATGGCAGGTCCATAGCCTCGCATCGAGTCATAGTTTCTTGCGAAACTGTAAGCGAGGTCGCCTTGATCTATGTGTGCGTGCTTTTCCAGATTGTCGACAATTGAGATCGCCATCATGGTGTCGTCCGTAAATACCCACGGTGGTGCTGGCACAGATCGTTGCTCGATTAGGGAAATTGCAAAATCAGGATGAATGAAAAAACGTTCGCCGAAGGCATCTCCACACGAGAGGCCTTCGAGCGATTGGTAGGCCCGTAATAGTCGGTCTTCTGCGGGCGAATCCTGCGCTTGTCTCACGGGAAGATGCTAGCGCGGGCAAGAGTGTCCGCGCTACACAAACAAGTTCGAAGGGGCGGACGAGACGTCCGTTCCTACACGAGCCTACTGAATCAGCCCGCCGTTCCCATTCTCCTCCACCACCGGCGCGATCACCACCGCCGCGGCGACGCGGTCTCCAGGTTCGAGTGATAGCAACCGGACGCCCTGCGCCGCTCGCCCCGATTCGCGGATCGTGCTTGAGTCCATACGGATGATCTTGCCGTACTGGCTGATCAGCATGACTTCGGAAACTTCGCTGACTTGGGCGATGCCGACCACTTTGCCGTTGCGTTCGGTGGTCTTGACGTTGATTACGCCTGAGCCGCCGCGTCCTTGCAGGCGGTACTCGTCGGCGGGAGTGCGCTTGCCGTAGCCATTCTCCGTGACGGAAAGAATCAGAGAGCCCTTGATCGGCAGAGTCTCGTCGGTCGCGGTGGCTTCGATGCCCGCCTTGGCCTTGATGCTCTCGGCCGTGGCTTCGGCTTTCTTTGGGTCCTTCGGCGTGGTCGCCATGCCGACGATGTAGTCCTTCTCGTCGAGGTTCATGCCGCGCACACCGTACGCCGGACGCCCCATCGGGCGCACATCGGCCTCGTCAAAGCGAATCGCCTGGCCATTGTGCGAGGCGAGGAAGACGATCTGGCTGCCGTCGGTCAGCGTGACGCCGACCAGTTCGTCGCCCTGATCGATGCCTACGGCGATGATGCCGCGCGACATCACGTGCGAGAAGTCTTTCAGCTCGGTCTTCTTTACCGTGCCATTGCGCGACGCAAAGAAGATGAAGCGGCCTTCTTCTTCCAGGTTGCGCACGGCGAGCATGGTGCGAACCGTCTCGCCCGGCTGCAACGAGACCAGGTTCCCGACGTGCTTGCCCTTGCCGGCGGCAGCGATGTCGGGAATCTCATAGACCTTCAGCCAGTACACACGCCCTGTGTTGGTGAAGATCAGAATGTAGGCGTGCGTCGAGGCGATGAACAGATGTTCGACGAAATCCTCGTCGCGCGTCTTCATGCCGGTGCGTCCGGTGCCGCCGCGCCGCTG
>JADGNQ010000284.1 GCA_017883385.1 Candidatus Sulfotelmatobacter sp. | reverse complement strand
AAGGGCGGCCCTTAAGCCGCCCTCAAATGCATCAACGAATCTGACCACACCTCAGAGCATCTTTACGCTTTCCACCTTGACGGAGTCTTTCCCCATGGTGCCGGTTACGGCAACGTGGTGTCCCTCATGTCCCTTGAGGGCGTCGGGATTCTCGACGGCCAGGACTTTCTGATCGCCATCGGTGACGACCACCATCTTGGCTCCGGCGGCCAGGCACTTCTTGGTGCATGCCTCGCCCCCAGCGTTGGCGCCCTTGGCGCCGCACTTGTCGTCGACGACCCACCCGTTGACGGTTCCGCTCTTTCCCATGTCATCGAATGCCAAAGCCGACAGGGCGAGCACGAAACATACCGCAAGACAGATCAGCAGAACTTTTCTCATGGCCGGTTTTTCTCCTTTTCGAAATTCAGATGCGGCCCCACACCGCAGACCCACAGAACGTAGAAGCAAATAGAGTCCCCACAGGAACTCACGAATCTCCGTTCGATTGTGAAATGAGGCACCGGAAATATACCACAGGCCCAGCACCGGGTTGTCAGCTCAGACGCAAAGCATATACTCAGAAGTTGCACGCCAGGAAAATCGTGCAGGCTATTTTTTCGCGGTGTGATTTGCCGGAGGGGTGGGTTTCGCGGGAGCCGGCGCTACATACACATACTCTCCCGGCTTGGCATAGCCCAATTGTTCGCGTGCCTCTTTTTCGATGGATTTCGTATCGCTCTTCAGACCCTGGATCTGCTGCGTATAGCGGTCGTTCTCCTGCTGCACCTGGACATTTTGTTTCCGCAAGGCTTCGTACTCGGCGCGCTTCTGCCGGTAGACGACCATTCCATTCGCGCCGAACATCACGTGGACGAACAGCGACGCCGCTAGAACGGTTACGGCAATGGTCGCGATGCGGCGGCGCAAGGCATAGATCCGCACGGCCAGCGGGCGCATGCGCTCAATCCATGACGCCGCGAACGCTTCCGCCTGGGGTGCGTGATCGACCATGGCCCGCAGACCGTCCTCGGGGCGCGGAAACCGTGTGATTTTTGATAAGGACTTCACTATAAGAACTTCCCTGAAAATGCGCTCACTCGAAAATCCAGTGCTTGGCTGCCGTGCTCAGCATCTCCACGCCCTTCTCACTGCGCGCTTCCGTGTACACGCGCACCACAGGCTCCGTTCCGGATAACCGGTAGCAAACCCACGACCCATCGCTGAACACCAGCTTCAATCCATCGGTGCGGACGACCTGGCTGACCTGGTGTCCACAGAAATCCCGCGGATTCGACCGTAACTTCTCAGTGAACTTCTCCTGCACCTCGGGCGTCAAGCGGAAGTTCTCCCGGCGAGGGAAGTAGGAACCTACTTGGTTACATATGGCCTGCAATTGCTCTCCTAGGGACTTACCCCGGCGCGCGACCGCCTCACAACAGAGAAGCCCGGCGAGCACGCCATCCTTCTCTGGAACGTGATGACGAATGGACAGCCCCGCGCTCTCTTCGCCGCCGATCGCGATCTTGTCCTGCATGATCAACTCGCCGATGTACTTGAATCCGACGGGAGTCTCGTGCAATTCCACGCCGTGGGCCTGGGCGAGCGCGTTGATCAGATTCGTGGTCGCGACCGACTTGGCGACTCCGTTCTTCCAGCCGCGGCTCTCGACCAGGTAGTCAAACAGCAGCGCAATCACATAGTTCGGTTGAAGGAACGTGCCGTCGGCATCGACGATGCCGAAGCGGTCGGCGTCTCCATCGGTCGCGATGCCGATCTGCGCTCCGGTTTCACGCATCTTTTTTCTCAGGTCTTCGAGCAGATGATCGTCCGGTTCCGGAGCGTGCCCGCCGAACAGCACATCGCGGCTGTCGTGCACCGTAGACACCTGCAAGCCAACACTGCGGAGAAGTTCGTCAGAGTATCCCCGAGCCGATCCCCACATGGGATCAAAAGCAACGCGCAATCCCGCTTTGCGAATGACATCCAGATCGACGATCTCTGCCAGCCGTTTCAGATACGCCGGCTTGGGGTCGAGAGTTTCCGTCGCCGGAGGTGTAGCGGCAGGAACGGGGGCGGATGGCGCCGCATCTCCCGCGAGGATTTCGCCTTCGATTTTCTTCGTCACCTCGGGCAACGCCGGGCAGCCGTCGGGAGTGGAAAATTTGATGCCGTTATATTCCGGCGGATTGTGCGAGGCGGTGAAATTGATGACTCCATCCGCCTTGTTCTGAATCACGGCGTGGGCGAACGCGGGAGTGGGCGCAGGTTCGGCGACCACCAGGGGCGTGATTTCCTGCGCCGCGAGGATCTCCGCAGCCATCGAACAGAATGTCTCTCCCAGAAAGCGGGGATCGCGTCCCACGATCACCCGTGCCCCGTGCGGTTTCTGCGAAGCCACATAGCGCGCAATTCCGCTCACCGCGCGCCGCACGTTGGCGAAGGTGAATTCCTCGGCCATGACGGCCCGCCAACCCGATGTGCCAAACTTGATTTGCGTTAGCATGGAGATGCCTCGGTGCGTCGATTCCTCCCTGCTGCTGCCGGCAGCGCACTCTGATCGCTGACGGCTGAGGGCCGACGGCTGATTCTATATGACCGACAGACGAATCGTCCTATCCACTGTGGGGTCTGCAGACGAGGCCCGCAAGATCGCCCACCATCTCGTCGAACGCCGGCTCGCCGCTTGCGTGAACATCGTTCCGCACGTTGAGTCCATCTATCGCTGGCAGGGCAAGGTCGAGTCCGGCCGGGAATGGCTGTTGGTCATCAAGACCAGTGCTGAACGGTTTGCGGCAGTCCGCGAGGCCATTGGCGTACTGCACTCCTATGAACTTCCTGAGTGCATCGCGCTGGCCGTTGAAGACGGCAGCGCGGAGTATCTCCAGTGGCTGGCTGAGTCGCTGGTGAAAGACAAGAAGCCAGCGTGAATAGAACCGCAGAGGCGAACTCTCCTCCGTGTCCTCAGTGTCCTCTGTGGTTCAAGCTCTCCGAAGGCGGCAGAGTCTTACCCATGTGAATTCGCAGAATCGCACAAACAAGCTTTCAAATCGCCTTCAGCGCGGCATCCAGATCGTCGAGAATGTCGTCCACATCTTCAATTCCCACGGAAATCCGCACCATGCCGTCCGTGATGCCAATCGCCTTGCGTCCCTTCGGACCCAGCGCTGCATGGGTCATGGTTGCAGGATGCGAGATCAGGGTTTCGACTCCTCCGAGCGATTCCCCGAGCGAGCATACGCGCACCTTCTTCAGCATCCGGTTGGCGTTCTTCAGCGACCCGGTCTCAAACGTGATCATCGCTCCGAAGCCGCTCATCTGCCGTTTCGCGAGCGCATGCTGCGGGTGATCGGCAAGACCCGGGTAGAAAACTGTCTTCACTTTCCTGTGCTTCGCGAGAAAGTCCGCCACGATCCGACCGCTGCGGTCATGAATCTCCATGCGCGCGGCCAGCGTCTTCACTCCCCGCAGGATCAACCAGCATTCAAAGGGAGACAAAATGGCCCCCGCCGCCTTCTGCAGGAAGGCCAGCTTATCTGCGTGCTCTTGCTTCGCGCAAACCACCACTCCGCCCAGACCGTCACTGTGGCCGTTGAGGAACTTCGTGGTCGAATGGACCACCAAATCCGCACCCAGCGCGAGCGGCTGCTGGAAATAGGGTGACATGAACGTATTGTCCACCACGAACGCGACTTTCTTGCGACGGCAAATCTCGCTGATGGCTGCAAGATCGGTCAGGCGCATCAGCGGATTCGTGGGCGTCTCCACGTAGACCATCCGCGTATTCTTGCGGACGGCGCGTTCGACATTTTCCGCCTGGGACGTGTCGACGTAAGAGAATTCCAGGCCGAAGCCCGCCATCACCTGGTTGAACAGCCGCGGAGTGCCACCGTACAGATCGTTTCCGCACACGACATGATCGCCCTGCTTCAGCATGCTTACGATCGCGTTGATCGCCGCCATGCCACTGGCGAACACACGCGCGGCCACTCCTCCTTCTATGGCTGCGAGATTCTGCTCCAGCCGGGCGCGGGTGGGATTCGAGACGCGCGAGTATTCGTATCCCTTGTTCTCACCGATGCCTTGCTGGACGTAGGTCGAGGTGGCATAGATGGGGACGGTGACCGAGCCGGTCAGAGGATCAGGCTCCTGCCCGGAATGAATGGCGCGCGTGGCAAAACCTAGCTCTTTAGTTTTCTTCATGAGTGTGAATCTGCGAGATCCGCGGCTCTAGATGCCGCCCTCAAAAATCTTCTTGGACAAATACCGCTCGGCCGAATCCGGGATGATGGTGACCACGCGCTTTCCCGCGCCCAGTCTTTTCGCAACTTTCAGCGACGCGAATACCGCCGCTCCGCCGCTCGATCCCGCCAGAACGCCCTCCTGCGCCGCCAGCGCCTTCACTATGTCGAAGGCATCGTCATCCATCACCATCATCACTTCGTCGCACACTGAGCCGTCGAATGTTTTTGGGATGAAGCTGGTTCCGATTCCTTCCACTTTGTGCGGGCCGGGCTGCCCTCCGCCTAATGTCGAACCTTGGGTCTCGACTGCAAACGCCAGCACAGCCGGGGACTTCTCCTTCAAATAGCGCGCGATTCCAGAAAAAGTTCCACACGTGCCGCAGCCCAATACGACCGCATCGACCTTTCCATCCATTTGCTCGAAGATTTCGTGAGCGGTGGTCTCGTAGTGATAGTCCGGGTTGGCGAGATTCTCGAACTGTCCCGCCATAAACGCGGTCGGATCTCCGGCGACCAGTTCCTTGGCCTGCCGGATCGCGCCCTGCATACCCTCAGCGTCGGGAGTGCGGACCACTTCCGCGCCCAGGGCTCGCATGATCGTCACCTTTTCCTCGGAGAAGCGCTCCGGCACAAACAGCCGCACCTTGTAGCCGCGGTTGACCCCGATCAGTGCCAGCCCGATGCCGGTGTTTCCCGCAGTCGCCTCGACGATCGTGCCACCGGGCGCAAGTTTCCCTTCCTGCTCGGCTCGCCGGATGATCCCGATCGCGGCCCGGTCTTTCACACTGCCGCCCGGATTCAGGTACTCCAGCTTGGCAAACACGGCGGCCGATCCGGCCGG
>JADGNQ010000114.1 GCA_017883385.1 Candidatus Sulfotelmatobacter sp. | reverse complement strand
AGTTGCTTCTCGTTGACCGCCGGTCCCATCTGCACGGTCTCGTCCAGGCCATTCCCAACTTTCAGTTTCTTGGCGCGCTCGACATAGCGCTCAATAAATTCGCGGTACACGCCCTTCTGCACGATGATGCGACTGGTCGCCGTGCAGCGCTGTCCAGTGGTGCCAAAGGCTCCCCAGAGGCCGCCCTCAATGGCAAGGTCGAGGTTGGCATCGTCGAGCACAATCATCGGATTCTTGCCGCCGAGTTCGAGTGAGCAATGCTTGAAGCTCTTCGCGGCGATGCCGCCTATGATGCGGCCCACGGCGGACGATCCGGTGAGTGAAACGGCGCGCACATCAGCGTGCTCGGCCAGCGGCGTTCCTACGTCAGCGCCAAATCCTCCCACGACGTTGATGACGCCCTTGGGCAGGCCCGCGTCCGTAAGTGCGCGAACCAGGTTGAAGGTGGAGAGCGGCGTATCCTGCGCGGGCTTAATGACGCAGGTGTTGCCGCACACGATCGCCGGCAGCAGCTTCCACGAAGAAATTGCCATGGGGAAGTTCCATGGCGTGATCATGCCGCACACGCCGATGGGCTGCCGCACAGCCATCGCGAACTTGTTGGGCATCTCCGAAGGGACCGTAGGACCGAACAGCCGGCGTCCTTCGCCAGCATTGTAGTAAGCGGCGTCAATCGCTTCCTGCACATCGCCGCGCGTCTCGGCGAGGACCTTGCCCATCTCGCGGGTCATCTCGCGGGAATACTCTTCCTTGCGTTCGATCAGAATCTCGGCGGCGCGAAAAACGATCTCGGCGCGGCGCGGTGCTGGAACGAGTCGCCACTTAGTGAAGGCGCGCTTGGCGGCGTCAACGGCGGTGTCGACGTCGGCCTTGGCAGATCTCTGGAAGATGCCGACCAGATCGCGCGTGTCGGCCGGATTGCGATTCTCAAAAGTTTGCCCGGTCGAGGCCTCGACCCACTCGCCGTCGATGAAGTTCTTGAAAACCTTGGTCTTTCCATAGCTAAGAGTGGCCGGGGTGGCCAAAGTGTCGGTTGCCATAATGTCTCCTCGGTTCGCAGAAAACGATGATTGCCCAAACCTATTGATGCTACAACCTGTGTGGAAGCCGCGGCAAGGCGACGTCCTTCTCGCTAGCGCCAGCGTTTCAAATGCGGCCAGACGCTGGCCCATGAGTCGAACTTCTTCCCTTTGCAGACAAAAACATCAATCTGCTGCTCCAGCGCCCACGGGTTGGGCGCAGAGGTGCCGATGTATTCAACCCGATTCCAGTAACGCTCCAGGACTTCCTTGCGGTCATCGAGCACGATCATGCAATTCCCTGAATAGCCGCGCGGGCCCCATAGAAAGTAAGTCCGGTCGCCGCTCATCGCGCCCGGCATTCCCTGAGCGCGGCCGAAGAAATCAATCGCGCCGGCCTGGCCATAGTCTTGCGCGAAGATGCCGCAATCCTGGCGCTCCTCCGGCGCAAGGCGGTTCCAAGCCACCGCTGTTTCGTCTGCGATCTCCTTCCATCCGAACTGATCGGCATACCACTGCGGCAGTGCGACGCGCATATGGGAATACTCATTGACTGGGAGCTTGAAGGGCAGGGTCTTGGCGTACGCCAGGAATCTATCGGGCGAAAGGACTGGCACCACTATGGGGGCGAGATAAGCGCCGTTAACCAGCAGAAGGATCACGATCACCGGCTTTAGCCACTGACGGCGAGGCTGGACAGTTTCAGTTCCATCGATAGCGACCTCGATCACCAGGGTGCCAGCCGCCATCAGCATGGGATAGATCGGGGCGAGGTAGTAGCTCTTCCCGTGGAGCACGAAGAAAATCGCGTAACTAACGATATAACTCCAGCCCAGCACGCGATAGGGCCTGAGCCGCGCGGAGAATAGCAAGGCAAACAGTCCCGTGAGCCAGATAGGCGCGAGCAAGGGGTTCACGACGAGCACTTGCTGGAAGAAGAACTGAGCCGGTCCGAGCACCACGTCTCGGCCCTCCGCCTTGATGGCGCGCATCAACTGCACGAACGGCCAGTCATAGTGAATATTCCACAGCAGATTCGGCAGGAACATTAACAACGCCGCGAGTCCTCCCAGCCAAATCCATTTATCCAGAAACACGCGGCGCTGCTTCGTCAGCAGCAGACCCAGCACCATGCCCACGCCGAAGACCGCGATGGAATACTTGTTCTCCATGCCGATGCCGGCGACCACGCCGAACCACAGCCAGTACCGCGGGTCGTTCTTCTTGATGGCCAGGATCGCGAAGTAGACGCTGCCCATCCACAGGTTGGGTTCAAGGCAGTTCGTGCCAAGCAGCCCGGCGTTGGAGAGATATTGCGGTGCAGTGACGGCACAGATCGCGCTGAGGAGCAGGGCAAAGCGCCGTCCGCCAAGTTCGCGGGCCAGGATGGCAGTTTGCACCACAAGAAGGGAAGAGGCCAGGGCAGGAATAAAGCGAACGCTCCGCAGAGAGTCCCCGAGCACCGCGCGGCACACATGAATCAGGAAAGGGACGAGTGGCGGCTGGTCGACGTATCCCCACTGCAGGTGGTCGCCGCACGACATGTAGTTGAACTCGTCACGAAAGTAGCCGTAGCGGTTGTTGAAATAGATGTGGAAGACAAGCTTGGCCAGGGCGATGGCCCACACCACTGCCATGCCGCTCGCGAGCAACGATTGCCGGTCCTGGGTAGCGGGTGTGTTTGAATCGGTGCTGTCCATTAGGGCTAAAAGAATAGCTGACCCGGAGCAAGCGTGTCATGAGCCAGGACGAATGAGCGGAGTGTCCGGGTAAAACTCGACAATCATGAAGCGGGCGGTAGACGCGACCCTTCGGACGATCGAAAGCCTGCCGAATAGGTGGAAATCACGGCTCCCGTGCACTTCAGTAACCTCTACGGGCGATTACCTGTGTTTTCTTTGGTTTCCCCTGTGCTACCGTTTTCTTTTACCGCATATTCACTCTAAGGTTTAACAAGGTTTTTCGGCCCAAGTGTCTTCCGCCAATCGCAAACCGGGAATCCACGTTGCGTGGACGACGGTCACATACCGCAGTGTGGCACTGCTGATCCTGGCAGTCGCGGTCGTGTTTTTCATTGCCATGCGGGTGGCGTTTCCGCAGTTTACCCAGAACAGCATAAAGACGGCCGACGACGTAGCCAGCAAGCTGCTGGAGCGCGTGGCCGGCATGGCCCCCCCGGCTGGTTCGGGAGCTTCAACGGCGCAGCAGGCGCACTTCACCGCTCTGGATGGGACCGTGCGAGTGAAGAAGGGCAATGGCAATAGCTGGGTGACGGCCGACTATAACATTCCTCTGGAAAAGGGCGACGTCGTCCAGACTGGCTCGGAAGGTATGGCCAAAGTCGTATTCAACGACGGCACCAGTTACACCGTGAAACAGGATTCGCTGATCGTGATCGAAGAGAACTCGGCCAATGACCAGCAACAGACCAACGTTGCCGTGGCCGTGAGCACTGGAACCGTGGACCTTTCGACCGCGACCTATAGCCAGGGGTCGACCTCGCAGGTGAGAGTCGCAGGAGCGACCGCTCGCCTCGCCCCGGAGTCAACGGCCCAGGTGCACAACGATCCCAAGGCCGATCAGCACGAAATCCTGATGAAGAAAGGAACGGGCGAGGTCACGCGCAACGGCGAAATCGTGAAACTGGCCAACTGGGAAAAGGTGAGCTTCCAGGGGCAGCAGTCGCACCTGGAGAAGTCAAAAGAGATTGGGCCGCCGACTCTGATTTCGCCGGCCAATATGGCTCCGCTGTTTTCTGCCGGCGAGCCTACCAAGGACGTGGAGTTTTCCTGGACGAAGATGGCGAATGCAGTTGGTTACCGCCTGCAGATATCCCGCAACCCTTACTTTTCTTCTACACTGGTTGATAAGAAGGTTAACACGGCGGCGGTCACCGTTACCGGCCTCGGCGAGGGCGCTTACTACTGGATGGTGCAGTCCTACGACACCGGGGCGAAGGAATCGGTGGAGAGCGAAAAGAACCGTTTCACTATCATTTCCAAAGGCAAGCAGACTGAGGCCATCGATTTGGAGCTGGATCCCTTCATTCAGCACGGGCACGTGATTGAGGTGGCAGGCAAGACTCAAACCGGGGCGCGGGTGATGGTGAATGGTAGTGAGGTGCCGATGCTCAGCACCGACGGCTCATTCCATTACTTCACACCGCCGCTGCCGCCGGGAGAATCGGTAATTACGGTGACGGCACAAACGGCGCAGGGCGGAGTGAATACGCAGCAAAAGAAGGTCATCATCCAATAAGTCAAAGGTTGAGGCGCAGATTGCTACGCGCCGACTGAGGTAAGAGTTTTCGATTTACAGCAAGGTTGCCTAGCATCCCGTAGAATATAGATAGCCAGCAACCACCGAAGAGAATCATCCGGGTTAGTCCCGGAAAGAGCAGCGACTTAGAAGGACGCAGGTCAATTTCGTCATGTCAAACAACGGATACTCCAACGGATCACGCACCCACAACCTCCGGTCTCTGTTCAGCATTTTCTCCAGCGATCTGGCCATCGACCTCGGCACCGCCAACACGCTCGTGTACGCACGCGGCAAAGGCATCGTCGTGAACGAGCCTTCTATCGTCGCCATCAATAAGAACACGGGCGAGGTCGAGGCGGTGGGCAAGGAGGCGAAGGAAATGCTGGGCCGCACGCCCGGCAACATCGTCGCCATCAAGCCCATGAAAGACGGCGTGATCGCCGACTTCAAAGTTACCGAGAAGATGTTGAACTACTTCATCCAGAAGGCGCATAACCGCAAGATGCTGGTGCACCCGCGCATCGTGATCGGCGTGCCGTCGGAAATCACGCAGGTGGAAAAGCGGGCGGTTATGGATTCGGCCTACCGCGCCAAAGCGAGTGAAGTGCATCTGGTCGAGCAGGCGATGGTGGCGGCGATTGGCGCCGGACTTCCCATCACCGAGCCCAGCGGCAACATGGTCGTCGACATTGGCGGCGGCACTACCGACATCGCGGTAATTTCGTTGAGCGGCATCGTCTACTCGCGTTCCGTGCGCATGGCCGGCAACCAGATGGACGAAGCCGTCATGAATTATCTGAAGCGGAAATACAACTTGCTGATCGGCGAACGCACGGCCGAGCAAATCAAGATGGAAATCGGTTCGGCGCACCAACTCGACAAGCCGATGACGATGGAAATCAAAGGCCGCAACCTGATCGAGGGCGTGCCCAAAACCATTACCGTCGATGACGGCGAAATTCGCGAAGCCCTTAGCGAGTGCGTTTCAACCATCATGAACGCAATCCGCGTCGCCCTCGAACGCACGCCTCCCGAACTTTCCGCCGATATCAGCGACCGCGGCATTGTGCTCACCGGCGGCGGCGCGTTACTCAAGAACCTCGACAAGCGCATCCGCGAGGAAACCGGGCTGCCGGTTTCGATTGCCGACGATCCACTATGCAGCGTGGTCCTTGGCACGGGCAAGATGCTCAGCGATTTCAAGCTGCTGAGAAAAATATCAATCGAATAGGGAATAGGGCTCAGGGGCCAGGGTCTAGGAAAGTGCCCCCTGACCTCCGATCCCTGACCCTGGAGTTATGGAATCCGTGCTGGGCCGCTACCGCAACCTGATCATTCTTGTGGGAGTCCTGTTTCTGCAGGTGCTCGGGCTGGCGACGCAGGTCAAGCGCGGCGGCAACGATGCAGAAAACACACGCCTGATCCGCATCTGGGTGGTGGGCACGATCACTCCCTTCGAGCGTGGGCTGGTGTGGGTACAGAACGGTACCGGCAATCTCTGGCACAACTATTTCTATCTGCGCGGAGTTCGCGCCGAGAACCGCCAACTCAAGGCGCAGATTGAGCACATGCGGCTCGAACAGGTGCGTCTCAGCGAAGACGCTGCCCAGGCGCGGCGTCTGCAAACCCTGCTCGCCTTTAAGGAACAGTTCATCTCGCGCACGGTGGCCGCCCAGGTGATCGGTTCCAGCGGCAGCGACCTTTCCCGCATCGTCTACATCGACAAAGGGGAGAACACCGGTTTGAAGCGCGACATGGCCGTGATTACGGCCGACGGAATTGTGGGCAAGGTGCTGCTCGTCTACCCATCCGTCTCGCAGGTGCTCCTGATCAGTGATCAGAGTAGCGGTGTGGGAGCCATCCTGGAGAAGACGCGCTTGCAGGGCGTGCTCCGCGGAACCCCTAGTGGAGAAGTTGTTCTCGAGCGCGTGATGAGCGATGAACAAGTCCCCCTCGGCGAAACTGTGCTCACCAGTGGCGGAGACCAGATCTTTCCCAAGGGCTTGCCCGTCGGTACCGTAACCAGGGTCGGAAACGGCAAGGACCTGTTTCTAAATATCAAAATCAAACCGGCCGCCAACCTGAGCAAGCTGGAAGAAGTCTTGGTGCTGGTCGAGAAGCAGGAAAGGCAGGCGACGGCGGAAGATAACGTCCGGGTGCGGGCTGCCGACATTCTGGCGCAGCGCTTGCCGTCGGTTCCAGACAAACCGGCTACGGACACCAAGGCGACGCAAGGTACTCTGGACGGATCGGCCAAGCCAGCCGCAGCGAATGCCGGATCCAAGCCCACGGGCGCGGCCACGACACCGCAAGCCAGCAAGAATCCAACCGGCACCGGCAACGTTCACAATGCTCCAGTTGCGGGGCAGACGGGGAAGGCAACGGATCTGACTCCAGCGGTACAGAAGCCGACGGGCGCTTCCGGCGGAACCACGACGGGATCCAAGCCTGCGCCCACGCAGCCTAAGCCCACGAGCGCTCCTCCGAAGGCGTCGAAGCCCCCTTCAATTCAGCCATCTTCAACCCAGCCGGCTCCTCCGCAATCGAATCCGCAGCCGCCTGCTGACGAGAGCAGCCCAAACTAGCGTGCCTATTACATACACATCAGGTGAGCAGGTTGAGGTTTACCGGTTCAGCATCCCGATAACGATTGGGGTTCCGTTGCTGGCGCTCTTTGTGCAGGCTTTCGTGCCGCTGAAGTTTCCACGCTTTGCCGTTTTCATTGACTTGCCTCTGCTGGTGACCATCTTTTTTGCCATGGCCCGCCGCAATCCAATATCCGGTCTGTTGACCGGGGCGGTCATCGGGCTGGCGCAGGACATGCTGGGCCACAATCAGATCGGAATCTACGGCATCGCCAAGACCGTCGTGGGCTACGGAGCTTCGTCGCTGGGCGTGAAACTCGACGTGGAAAACGCGGGCGCCCGCCTGCTGGTGACCCTTGGCTTTTATCTGGTGCACTCTGCCGTCTATTTCACAGTCGCTCGCGGATTGGTCAACATGCCCCAAACCTGGAGTTGGGGGCATGGCCTCTTGGCCGGTTTGGCGAATGCGGTCCTTGGCGTAGCGCTGTACTTCGTGCTCGACAAGTTCAAGCAGAGAACGTGAAAAAGTTCTCAGTTCTCGGTTCTCAGTTCTCAGCGAAGTGCGGTAGTGACTTACGTTACTCCCTTGGCAAGAGACTCAGGCCCGGCTGGGATTAGAATTGAACTACAGCATTGCACCCGCAGTTTTCCGCTCCCTCAGCGAGCACCGCAGGAGTTAATCAGCGGCAACTGAGAAACTGAGAACTGAGAACCGAGAATTGATGTTCGGCCGCGACGAAAAAGTTTCCGCGATCCGCCTGACGGCGGCGCAATACATCATCCTCGGCATCTTCCTGGTGCTCGCCTACGGGCTGTGGAAGCTGCAGGTGATGCAGAGCGACTACTACTCGCTCGCAGCCGAAAAGAACCGCATTCGCAACGTTCCCGTGCTCGCGCCCCGCGGCAAGATTCTCGATCGTAACGGCCGCACGATTGTCGATAACTATCCGTCGTTTTCCGCCCTCCTCTTGCGCGACTCCTCGCGTGACCTGGTTGCCGATGCCGACTTGATCGGCCAGGGTCTGCATCTTGATCCGAACGACGTGCGGGCGCGCATTCGGCACTTTGCGTCCATGCCGCAGTACCAGCCGATTTTCCTGAAGGAAGACATCACTCCCGACGAACTGCAGTTCGTCGAGGCGCATCGTAACGAATTGCCCGAACTGGACACGATCATGGTGCACCGGCGGCTGTACCCGCGCAACGGATTCATGGCGCACCTGATCGGCTACGTCGGCGAAGTCAGCGAAGACATGCTGAACCAGCCGCAGTTCGAGTTGTACAGCGCGGGTGACGTCGTCGGCATTTCCGGGGTCGAACGCCAGTACAACACGTTGCTGATGGGCAAGAACGGATCGCGCCAGGCATTGGTCGACAGCCGGGGCCGCGAAGTAGGACGTCTGGGTGAGACCGAAGCGGTGCCCGGCAAACAGCTGCGGCTGACCGTTGACATCGACTTGCAGATTGCCGCCGAAGAGGCTTTGGCCGGCAAGAACGGAGCCATCGTTGCCATGGATCCGCACACCGGCGAAATCCTCGCCATGGTGAGCGGCCCATCGTTTGATCCCAACGATTTTGCCGTGCGCGTGTCGCGCGATGAGTGGAACAAGCTGGTCACCGATCCTGACAAGCCTCTCATGAACAAGGCGATTCAGGCGCAGCTTGCGCCCGGGTCCACGTTCAAGATCATCATGGCGGTTGCCGGCTGGCAGGAAGGGATTGCCCAAACGCTCCACGTGAACTGTACCGGAGGCGCCGAGTTCTACGGGCGTCGCTTCGGTTGCTGGGTGAAGGGCGGCCACGGAGCAGTCGAGCTTGAGAAAGCAATCTACCAGTCCTGTGACGTTTTCTTCTACACGCTCGCGAATAAACTGGGCATCGACCGCATTGCAAAATACGCGACCCAGCTGGGATTGGGGCAGAAGACCGGGATCGATTTGCCCAACGAAGTGAGCGGCGTCATGCCTTCGGAAGAATGGAAGATCCGAAACTACAAGCAGAAGTGGTTCGCGGGCGAAACGATTTCAGTCGGCATCGGCCAGGGCGCGGTCGCCATTACGCCCGTTCAATTGTTGCGGGCCATCAGCGCGATCTCCATGGGCGGGCGCATGGTTGTGCCCCACGTCATCAATCCCACGGACATGCCGCCGGGCTACGTCGAGACCGAGCACTACACGGAAGTGAAGAACGTCACGATTGATCCGAATGGGTGGAACTTCATCACCGACGCGATGTCACGGGTTCTGCTGCCGGAGGGAACAGCTCAGTCCGCGCACATTCCGGGTATTGATATTGCGGGCAAGACGGGCTCAGCGCAGATTGTGTCGCTGGCCACGCGCGCGAAGTTCAAGAACAGCGAGGCGCTTGCGCAGAACGGATGGTTCGTGGGTTTCACTCCACGCCGCAATCCGGACATCGTCGTCTGCGTGCTCTTCCAAGGCGGCGAGCACGGCAAGTTGGCGGCTCGCCTGGCGACTCAGGTAATCAAGGCCTACGTCGACAAGCAACGCCTCACACCGACAAAAATGGTAGAGAAGCCGAAGAGCGACGGCAAGGTCGATATCGGCGGTCTGTGGACCGCCCCTGATTCCAACGGCGACAAAGAGAGGCTCGAAGGCGGTCGCTTTGTCCTTGACCTGCCCAAGAAGCCCCTAGCCATGGCGACGGCTGCACCGGGCATGAACTGAGAACTGAGAACCGAGAACTGAGAACCGAGAACTGATTTCCGATGTCACGCTACGTCTCATACCGCGATTTCGACTGGGTCCTTCTGGGCTTCGTGCTCGTCATTTGCAGCCTGGGTGTGATGGAAATTCACAGTGCCACCATCCACACGAAGTTTGCCGGATCCCACGTCCGCCAGATCTACTGGGTGCTGGCCGGGGTGGGCGCAATGTTCCTGATGAGCCTGGTGAACTACCAGGCCCTCCTCGATAAGATCCACTGGTTCTATTTTGCCGCCGTCGGTGCCCTGATGTCCGTGATGGTCTTCGGCCAGAAGTACCTGGGGGCTCGGCGCTGGATCAAAATGCCTGGCGGGAACCACTTCCAGCCGTCCGAGTGGGTGAAGTTGATCCTTATCCTCGCGGTCGCCAAGTATTTTGCCGACATGCGACAGCGCGAGCTTTCCTGGTCCGATTTCATGAAGGCAGGGGCCATCGTCGGCATACCGATGCTGATGGTCCTGGCCCAGCCTGACCTCGGCACCGCCCTTACCTACGTCCCCATCGCGGTCATGGGGGTGTTTCTGGGAGGGCTGCAGTGGAGGCAGGGGCTAATCGTGGGTGTGCTGGCCGCTGTGGGGATTGGGGCGGTGTTTCTTGTGCCACGCGTCCACGTTCTGAAAACATACCAGAAACAGCGGTTGACCAGCTTTATCGATCCCGAACTCGATCCTCAGGGCTCGGGGTACCAAGTTGAGCAATCCAAGATCGCGGTAGGTTCGGGCGGCCTTTGGGGCGGGAAAGGCTCGCAAACACACGGTGCTTTCCTCCCGGTCCCGCAAACGGATTTCATTTTCGCCGCCTTCGCCGAAGAACATGGATTCGTAGGCGCTCTCGGGGTTCTGCTGCTATACTTCATTGTGCTGATGCGTTTGACCCAGAACGCGCAAACAGCGCCCGACCGCGCTGGCACGTTCGTGGTGATGGGTGTGGTGGCTGTGCTTAGCTTCCATATCCTGGTCAATGTCGGCATGGTGGTTGGCATTATGCCGGTCACCGGAATACCCCTGCCGTTGATGAGCTATGGTGGGTCTTCCGTGTTGTTCATGTTCCTGGCGCTGGGGATGGTTATGAATGTTCGTATGCGCCGCTTCGTGAATTAGCTGGGCGAGCGAAATTGGACGAGCCAGTTAGTCGAAACAGGTTCAGGAACGGGGAAGACGGCAGGAAGCAGTTTGCTGCGCTTGGAGGCGCAGCCCCAAAAACATCGATCGCCCTCGCGTAAAGGGGGCATTTCACCGGCCAGTTGAGCAGCAGACGGCCGGGCAGGATTGAAGCTGAGTAGTTAGCCGGGCAGGGAACGGCCCCCCGACCCAATTTGGGTCTGAGAGTGCGGTCACAAACCTCGGCAGAAGTTAAAGCGATAAGTGCAAAAGATTCCCAAGCTTGTGCAGCGGACTCGGCTGAGAGAAGACCTCTCTGGCCCGGTCCGTCCCCTACCCGGGCAGCATCGCGACGCTCAATCCTCCCGCACTTTTCCTGACTCACGCGCCGGTGAACCCGCCCGACTTCCCAAATAGTCGGCGGGACCGGAGTGTTACATGAACAAGGAACTATTTGTCTCTTCCACCCCTCACGAAACCAAAGTGGGACTGGTGGAAGACGATCTGCTCGCGGAAATCTACCTCGAGCGTGAAAACGAATACACCCTGGCCGGATCCATTTACAAAGGCCGTGTCACGCGCGTTCTGCCCGGCATGCAGTCGGCCTTCGTCGACATCGGCCTGGAGCGCGATGCTTTCCTCTACGTTTCCGACTTTATGGAGTTGGAAGAGCACGACGACGATTTGACCGACGTTATTCCGGCCAATCGCGGCGTGCAGGACTTGCGTCAGCCCGATCGCACGGAGGCTGCCCCGCGAATCGCTGAAGCAGCCGAGACCGCAGACGCTGCCGAGGCTGACTTGCAGCCGGAATCAGGTCAGGAATTCACTGAAGCTGAATCTGTAGAGGACGCCCAACCGCAGGTGTCGGCGGAGGGGACTGCGGCATCGCCCGATGCCGGGGACCAAAGCCGAGACCGCACTGGCTTCCGTGGACGCCGGCGCAGGCGCGGCGGGCGTCGCGATGGCCGTGGCGAAGGCCGCGGCGGCGAGGGTCGTGATCGAGGAGCCGAACGTGATCGTGGGCCGGACCGCAGCTCAGAAAGCGCACCCGAGCCGCGTTTCGCGCGCCCGTTGGCCGCGACTACGCCCTCACGCCCTCAGGAATCCAGTAGAACCCAGCCCGCCGGACCGCCGCCGGGATATACGCCGATGATTCTGCCGGGAGAGTCGATTTCGAAGTACCAGCGCTACGCGCAACCGGCGCCCGCGCAGCAGCCCCCGCCTCGAGAGGCTGTCACTGAAGTCGAACCTGAATCTCTTGGTCACCCTGTTCCACCTTTGGCCGCGACCTTCCCGGAGGATGAACCCATTTTTGCCGCTGCCGAGTCGGTAGCCGAACCGCTCCACGAGGAGCACGAGGATGTCCCCGTTGTCCAGCAAGAACCCGCCGAATCAGCTTCGACCTCAACCGACTGGAATCGTGAATTCCGCCGTGCCGAGGAACTGAGTACGCCCGTTTTGGGGTGGCCTGGCGAGGGAAATGCTGCGGTTGAACTTGAAGAAGTCAGCGAGGAAGAAGAGGACGACAGAGGCATCGGCAACTCCGAGCCCATCGATCGGCCCGTGCATTCGCCCCGTGAGGAGCAAGCCCCAGTATTCGCTGCTCCAGGCACGATGGAAGAAGAGACCATCGAGGAGGATGAGGCGGACACGGTCCATTACGAAGCTTCCACCGATGAGGGCTACGACGAGTTCGAGGAGGAGACCCAGGCCGGTCCTCCACACCTGAATGGTGAGGCGCGGGAGACAGTTGCTGAGATTCACTTGTCGTCCCTGACTGAGTCGGGCGAGGCGCATCCCGTGGAGGGCGCCCCCGCCGAAGGCGAGGAAGACCCCGAGGATCTCGAACTCGAAGAGGCTCAGGCCGAAGCTGAGGCGTTGCTTGACGCCGAAGCCCGCGGCAATGGCACCGTCGATGCCCGGGTGGAGGTTCGTGCTCCAGCGGGGACGGCAGGCTATACGCAGCGCACACAGCGCCCGCGCCCTGGTCACGACCGTGACCGCCAAGGTAGCCCGCGGGACCGCGGACGCCGTGGAGGTGGTGGAGGGGGCCGAGGCCGCTTCCGCCGTCGCGAGTCAGCCCCCGTTCCCCTGATCAGCGACTTGCTCAAGGAAGGGCAGGAAATCCTGGTTCAAATCGCCAAAGAGCCCATCGGTAAAAAAGGCGCGCGCATCACCAGCCACATCGCGCTGCCCGGACGCTTCCTGGTCTACATGCCAACGGTGAACCACACCGGGGTCTCACGCAAGATTTCGTCCGAGGAAGAGCGTCAGCGCTTGAAGCGGATCATCCTGAGCGAGCGTGAAAACGGTCACGGCGGTTTCATCGTCCGCACGGCCGCCCAAAGCGCCAGCGAAGACGAACTCCGCGCCGACATCCGCTTCCTGAAAGGTTTGTGGCAGGACATCAAGGCCCGCTCGGAAAGCTCGAAGCCGCCTGCGCTGATCTACCACGACCTCAACGTCGTCGAGCGTGTTCTGCGCGACCAGGTCACCTCCGATTTCTCGGTCATCTGGGTCGACACCGAGCCCGAGTACGAGCGTGTGTTGCGTTTCTTCAACCGGTTCCAGCCCGCGCTGGTCAAGCGCGTCAAGCTGTATACGAAAGAGACACCTTTGTTCGAACAGTTCGGCCTCGCCGAAGAAATGAACAAGGCGCTCAAGTCGAAAGTCTGGCTCAAGAGCGGCGGCTACATCGTGATCAACCAAACCGAAGCCTTGGTTGCCATCGACATCAACACTGGCAAGTACGTAGGCAAAACCTCGCGCCTGGAAGATACGATCGTCAAGACCAACGTGGATGCGATCAAGGAGATCGTGCGCCAGATTCGCCTGCGCGATCTGGGCGGCATCATCATCATCGACTTCATCGATATGGACGAACGCCGCAACCGCCAGCGCGTGATGCAGGCCTTGGAAGAGGAACTCCGCCACGACCGCGCCCCTTCAAAGACCCTGCAGTTCAACGATTTCGGCCTGGTCGCCATCACCCGCAAACGCGTCAAGCAATCGCTCGAACGCACCATCGGCGCGCCGTGTCCGTACTGCGAGTCGACTGGATATGTGAAGTCCGTCACCACCGTCTGCAACGAGATCTACGTGGAGATGCGGAAAATTGCCAAGCATCTGGAGCACGAAGACGTCATGCTGCGCGTGCATCCGGACGTGGCGAAGGAATTGAAGACGAACAACGGCCGCTTGCTGAACGAGATGGAAGAAATGACCAAGCGCACCATCATCGTGAAAAGCGACCCCGCCGTGCACCAGCAGCAGTTCGACATCAACTGAGCCGTCAGCAGCAGCCGCAGCTTCGTGGCGGGTGTGGGGACAGCCGCCCCCGGCTGTCCGCCGGGCAACGCCCGGCACTGTACCCAAGGCAACACTCACGTAGGGGCGGACGCATTCGTCCGCCCCGGCCCGGTTGTACCGGGCCGCCACTCGCCCAAAGCATCAGCGTCTCGAACCGAAACCCAGTTTTTGGTAGCGCAGCGCTTCAGCGCTGGCGATAGTCCGTCCCTGCCCCGTCCGTAGAGACGTAGCTTGCTACGTCTCTTCTCGCCAAGGACTCTGCAGTCCATAGCTACAAGACCCTTGCCCTGACCCCGTCGAAGGGGCCCAAGCCCTGGGTGGCACTCGATAGCACCTGAGCGTCATTCACCCAAGCCGTGTGCGCCCTGAGTGCAGTTGCGCCAAATCTGCCCAACCCCGGTCACAGGGCCAATGAGCGCTAAAGCGAGTGGCTGTTGAAAAACTCCATTTCCCTCAAAACGGCCAAAACTCTGGGATAGAAAATGTCTAAGAAAACTGAGAAAGTCGTTTGTAGGGCTTCCTAATA
>JADGNQ010000113.1 GCA_017883385.1 Candidatus Sulfotelmatobacter sp. | reverse complement strand
CATTAGCCACACCCTGAATAGCGATGCCGACGCAGCACCGCCCCGGAAACTGACACCTGCCTTTTATGGCTGCTATGACTGGCATTCTTCCGTCCACGGACATTGGCTCCTTGGGCTCAGGAACTGCCCTGCCAAGATGCTGAAATCGCTGTAGTCGGGTTCCTGACGCGCAAGAACATTTCGGTGTCGATGATGGCGGCAGCGCGGTCCGAGCTGAAGGAAGAGCCCTATAGGTCATGGGCGGCGAAGGCGTACAGCCAAGTAGCGAATATGGCCATGCTAGCCCAAATGTTTGAGGGCATGAAACGTTTCGAAGATCTCTCCAAGGCGGCCAACCGTTTGCTCTTGGAGGGAATTCTCGCAGCTGGTGGCGGCGAGCGCGACGCGGCAACGAGTCTTCACTCCGGAGGCCCTCTACTGGGTACCTTGCTGAGTTCAATGGGCTTCTGGCAACTTACGCTCTCCGATGTGGCGAGTATCGGAACGTCAGGATTGGCGACGCTGCAGGAGGTGATGCGTGGCATGATAACGGTTTTGGGCCTAGACACCGAACAACTCAGCAAGGAAGTAAATTCGTTCCTAAATCGATCAGGCGACCTTTTGGAAATCCCGCAGATTGACGCTAAGCCCGATTGGAACAAAATCCATGGCGCCAATTTGAACGTACAGGTTCTCGCAGAAGCCCTGCTACACGAATCGTGGCTCATCGCTTGGAACGCGGCGCGCCTCTTCGAAGCGTGCAGTGATCAACCCTCGCGGCAAGACCTTCTCCGAAACGCTCTTCACAATGGCCACGGGCGGAACCTCTCATTAGTTGGTTCACTGGCGCACGATGTTTGGGGCGACGACGCGTTTGCAGCCTTGCATGACCGGCTCAGGAAGGTGCTAGCGTCCGGGTGTGGGTTTCTTTACGAGCCGATGATACAAAACGCGACAACCCCGGACAGTCTTGAAGCTGCGGTGCTTCGCACTCTCGATGGCATCGCCTGCGAAGATCCGAAGATAGCTGAAGATGCGAGTGAAGCGCTTCGTGTCGTAGACGCACAATTACTGGCTCAACATCGCGTGCGCATGCGAGAACTTCTTGAGCATTGGAAGCGCCGCGGATCCTGGTGTGACGGATGCAAGCAGGCTGTCTACGGACATTCATGTGCTAAATGTCACACCGTGCCTCCGGAACCCAGAAAGCATTTGGTGTATTCACTATTCAAATCGGGGGCACTGTCCTTTGAGGAGCTTCGTGAGTTAGCGCACGAGGGTAGTTATGGTGCGGCAGAGGAAGCCCGGAAAGGACTCGTTCAGTGGGCGTTGAGCGACACGGCTATCTTGCAAAAACTGATTGCGGACGTCAGGACCGGGTCAGCTCCGGAAGGGTTGTTGGCGGAGATGCTTAGACAGCCGGTCGATCAACTGAAGGAAATCTCGGAGCACCTGTTAACGCTGCACGACTCCTCCTCTCCTGCTGTCCGCGCCCGATTTGTCGGCTCGCTGAGTTCCGGGTGGTTACGTACTGAGCTAGCTCGCCAGTTGGCACAGAAGGCGCTGTTGGATGAAGCTCCTGACTCGCTTCAGGGCTTTCGGAAGGGCGGCCTTCTGCAAGTCGTGCGTACCGGAGGGCCACTCCGAAGTCCGAGACCCAAACGAGAATTCCGTCCTGGGATTGAACTCCGCAATCCACTTGACTACGCTGTCTGTCTGAATCAGAAGAGAGCCACTGGCGAGCCCGGCGCAACTCGCCGCCAAACGCGTCCACGGCTGGTGATGGTCCCACAGTTCAAGCGCTATTGAGCCAACAAGATCTGGGACGAATTGTGCGACGGAACTTAGTCCGAGTCCACCTTCAACCGCGACCAAGGGAATCTGCGACGTTAGCCGCTGTTTCAGATGTTCGGCGAGTTCATTGATCGTTGATTCCGCAACTGCTCCCGCCTCGCTCTCCGCGAGGGCACCAGCTGCTAGGGTCCCTTCGGTTGACTCGGGATCGGCCGGAGAGTCTAAGGATAGAAGTGCCTGTATAACTCTTTCCGCTGCTCCCGCCCCCGCTGAAAGCAGAATGGGCTCGCGCCATTTAGCTTTTCTGCGATACTCCATAATCGCTTTTGCAAACGCGGAAGGATCGACTTGTGCCAATTGACGGCCAGCAAGGTATTCTCCTAATGCAAGGTGGACGAATACAACGGCATCGAGAGTTCCGACTGTCAATCGTTCAATCAAGCCGTGCTCTTCCCATTGGCGAATTGACGACTCGGCGCGGCACCCTCCGTCAATTCCCCCGCCTAGCCTGTCTGAAACCAACCTGTAAATGTCGGTGGCTCGCCGATCTGGTTTCTCGATACAGCTCCACCCGGTGATTTCCGCAGCTGCCCATGCGGTCGCGTGATCGACAGTTTTGCCCGAGTGAATTCGTTCGAGAGGCGGCGAAGTCCGGATCAGTTCAACGACGCGTTGAAACAACACTGCTCGTCTCCCTTCGATCGGCTGACCGTCAAGGAACAGCCGGACCAGAAAGCTCAAAAGCAATGGGTTTCTAGCTGCAATCGATGCGACATCGTTTCCGCTCTTCTCCTTTACCTTGTCCATGAACTCGGTTACAGCACTTGCAGATCGGGATGCGTCACTAATTTTCGACCTGATCATCCAGTCAGCGATCTCACGGATCCTCTCGGAACCGAGCGGCAATAACTCCCCGTGTCTGAATCCTGGCAACATAGCTGGAGAGTGTCCAACGGGTCGCGTGAGCACACAGATCGAGGTTTGAGGGTGACTTGCCGCCCAACGTGAGAGGTCTGCAGCGACGTCTGCGCGGCGCGGATCACATTCGTCCAATCCATCGGCAATCAAGAGACGCGCAGACGCAAGAATTCCACTCCCATCTTTATCGTTCCACCCGGAGCTATCAACCGCCGCTTCAACCAGGGCTTTCTCAAACGTGCTTCCACCCGCAACGATGGCTGCTACGGTGGCCAGTCGGACACGAACTGCTAGTCGGTCCTCCGCTGCAACGAACACTAGTTTGCGCCCAAGGGTGGTTTTTCCTGAGCCCGGCCCTCCAACGATCGCGGTCAAGCGGTGCGCATCTACGAACGTTTCCGCACCCACAGCGCGGTCAACTCGGCTCGACTGCGAAAGTCGTGCCCATTCCTGGTATCGCTTGATCTCCGTTTCCAGGACGCCGATTCCACTCGTCGTACTTTGTGTCGTCGCTTCTTCATCCATCGGGATGACCTGACTCCATCCATAATGGATTGGGAATCGTTCCTGCAGCGCTGGGCAATAGAAGTAAGCGTTGGTTTCGTGGGTCCAAGTGGCAAAGCGGGTTGTCACGATTGCTGGTGCCGAGGTTGTCTGAGCAAGGCCGATTTTCTCGTTCAAGAACCGTGCAGCGCTGTTTATGTCATCGCGCCCCCGCCTCTTGATCAGGTCGTGCCCGCGCTTTCCAAGCAACTTATATGCCGAGTGAGATTTATCTGGTGCGACGACACGCGACAGCAGCGCGGTAGCGGTCGCAACGCCATCCGAGCCTTCGTCGAGATCGACAACAACTATTCGCAACCGGTCGAACACAGAGGTGTCATCAAGACCAGAGCTTTTCAAATGGTCTAATAGGTCGAGCGTGATTGGCTTCAGACCGTTTTTGCGACCTTGCCCCAGGCGAACAATGTCATGTTTGAGGTCGTCTCGAATGATTTGGCTTGCGTGTCTGTCGACCAGGAGAACCGCTCGCAGAGTAGGGGAGTTCTTGAGCCCGGCCACCAGCTTCCGAAGTTTCTCGTTATATTCCTCGCCCCGCTGAAGTGCATGTCTCGCTTGGACTTCAAGGGGGGCGCCACTTACCGTGATGACCTGAATGTCATCACCCGGTCCACTTGTCTCGGCAAGCCAAGCTGCCGGCATATCGTTGAAACCATCAAACCATGGAAGAGGTTGGCCGGCCAAGCCGTGCGCCGCAATATAGGCAATTGCATCTGCCTAATAGTCGTAACCCAGGTCACCACCGCTGCCGCTCATCGGCCCGATTATACGTAGGCAATCGTGGGCGTGGCCATTGCCCACTTCAGCTTTTGGTCCTACAATCCGGCGCACCATTCGCACACTGCAAGTTCAAGAGAACTGAGTTTCGGTATATCAAAGACCACAGCGGACTGATCGGCCGTCAGACACCGACTCGTGCACGTCCAACAGAAAAGAGATGGGGTCGAACGCCGGTCTCCGGCGACTTGAGCGCTATGCGCCCCGTACAACCATTTAATACACGGATCAGCGTCCCCTTGGTGCGCATTGGACGATGAAGACGTCCCCCATGTCATCGCGATGAAAACTCTTGACGATGTATGGAAGGTTCCCCTGCTCCAGGTACTTCCTTACAAATCGGGCAACCGTGCGCCGATTCTTAATCCTGTACTTCCGCTTGTCTTCATCCGTTAGGACTACTTGCAGCGCTTCATTCGCCTTCAGTCCCTTGTCGATGTCAGCTTGCATTAGGCGCCACTCTTCGGTTTTCTCGAATCTGGAAACCGATAGACGGCTCCTCTTTGTGACGTCTTTTGCTGTGATCTTTGTGTAGGCCATTTAAAACATCCCTTTTACGAATCTCTTGCACGATAGCACAGTGTTCACAAGAAGTGGATACAGTAAATGGATTAAGTTTATGGATCTTATATAATCTCGATATTGTCCAATAAAACAGCGAATTGGCAGGCGCTGTGCTTAGATACAATCTGCAATCTGCATAGTAATAAATGGACTTTACAAATGGCTTAAATACCGTCATCCTTAAAATTAACCTCCAAAGCAGATTTCGCTTGGCGGTGGGAGCCAGAGGGGCTGGGCTTCAGGAAGAGTCGTGATTCCCCTTCTTAGGGGATCGACGCGACATTGTGGGGATTACTGGGGGAGGCTTTGCTCGAACGTACTTTCGAGCCGAGTGCTCCCTTTTTGTTTTGGAGGGTACAGTCCGATGATCGAAGGAATCCGTTTCCGAGACGAGCTGGCAGCTTCGGTTGGCCGATGGGCGTATGAGTGCTGTCACTGCATCGTAAAAATGGGAACAGGCGGCGTCAGCATCTCCTACGAGTGCGCGGCCTGCGGCAATACCAATCTGCGATTCATTCACACCTTGGAGAACATAGACACGGGGCGGCAAATTGAAGTTGGCATTGAATGCGCTGCGCTCCTGGTTAGCCCCGACGACTGCGACCTTCCGCGATTGGCGGAGAACGAGACTCGGAGGAAAGAGCGTTGGCGGCGCGAGAAATATCACACGCCGGGGCGATGCACTACCACGGTTGATGACCTGATGAACCGAGGAAAGCTATGAGCCGCCTCTTCTTTGGCGTTCACGAAGTCCGCTTGTTCTGTCCGAACCGCGTAGCCGTGGGATATTTCACAGACTGGGATGCAGCGCTCCGTGCGGTGGAGAGTGAGCCTACACAGTACAAGGCCGCATACTTCACCTTGAATCCACTGAGACTTCCGGAAGGCATCCCGGTAAACCCGGCATCCCTTCGCACGTCCTCCAACGCAGCAGGCACGTCCGACATCGAGCGGCGCGTTTGGCTCCTCATAGACTGTGACCCACCCCGGCCAGCCAAGAGTAATTCCACCGCGGAAGAGAAACAGGCAGCGCGTGAGCAGGCCCAGCGGATACGCGAGTGGCTGCGCTCGCACAGTTGGCCCGAACCGGTTTTGGCCGACAGCGGCAACGGCTGGCACTTACTGTACCGCGTTGATCTGCCCAATGATGAAGCGAGCAAGTCACTGGTGCAGCGGTTCCTGTCCACCTTAAAACAGCGGTTCCCAATGACGGACGCCGGAAATTTTGATGCGCCCCGGCTCGCCAAGCTGTACGGCACTTGGGCACGCAAGGGCGAACACTCGAAAGAGCGACCTTGGCGGCGTTCCGCCATCGTGGAGGCGGGAAGCGGCGAGATTGTGACCGAAACGCAGTTACGGGGCCTCGCCCCGATGCAGACCCCCGCTCAGCAAACGGCGGCCACGATCACCGATGGGGACCGGGACCGCTTGCTCGGATTCCTGGACTGCTACGCTGTGCCTGTGCGCTCTGAGGTGCGAGAAGTGACCGGCGGATGGCAGGTTGAGATTGAGTGTCCTTGGTCGGCAGAGCACACTGACGAAACCCGGCGGGACACTGTTGTTAGCTTCATTGGTGGACGCGGCTACGGCTTCAAGTGTTTTCATTCACATTGCACCGAGCGGCATTGGCGCGAGTTTAGGGCGGAGTTAGAACGGCTACACCCGGACAAACACTTCACGTTTGTGGAGGCGGCGGAGGGGGTGGGCGAGATTGTGCTCGGGGACCGCGTGGGCGGTTTACCGATTATCGCTCACGCGACGTTGGCCGAGGTTTTTCTCCGCGACAATCATGACTTTGTGTGTGTCTACGACCTGGAGAGAAGGCCGATAGCACAATGGGTGAAAACACAGTGGGACATTTCAAAGGACGACACGCTATTGTGGCGGGCAGTGTCGGATTATCTGAAGGGTCTATACGACCAATACAAAGAGCCGGAAAAGGGACCTGATCCACGCAAGCGGTTCTATGACGCCACGTTCATTACCGGCGTCGTGCGATGTGTGAAGCCCTATCTACCTCCGGTCAAGGCTGAGGTGTTTGACCACAACCCACACATGCTCGGCTTGCCCGATTGCCGCGTGATTGACCTGCGAACCAGTGCTGTCCGGGACATGCGCCGGGAGGACTACATTTCACAGCGAATTGACGTAGCACCGGACCCGAACTGCCCTACTCCGCGCTTTGACCGCTTCATCGGTGAGATTACTTGCGGGGATGGTGCGCTTGCCAACTACCTGCTCCGGCTTTGCGCGTTGTGTCTTACCGCCCTGCCATTTCAAGCCCTATTCTTCCTGTGGGGACGCGGGCGGAACGGGAAAGGCGTACTCATCCGGACTCTGACCGCGATTTTAGGCGAGGGGAAATTCGCGTGGCCTCTGCGTCCAAGCGAGATTACCGTGTCCAAATTCGGGGACGAGGCGATGAAGCGGACATTCGCGAACCTGAAAGGCAAAGGGCTGGTCACCGTGACCGAGAGTGTTGCGGGCAATCTCAATACCTCCATGTTGAAGTTGATGTCCGGGGGTGACGCGCTCAGTGGTGCGAGGATGAGGCAGGATCAGGAGGTCTTCAAGCCTACACACAAGGTCTTGCTACCAACCAACGACCGGCCACAGCTACCAGCGGATCCTGCATTCCGTGGCCGTGTCCACATGATTCCATTTGCTGCGAACTTCACTGGACGTGAAGACCGCAACCTAGACCACACATTACAGAACGCTGAGCTGCCCGGCATTCTTCATCGGTTTATCACACTCTGTCCGGACGTGATAGAGAACGGTCTACGTCCGCCCGCGAGTGTGTTGGCTGAGACTGATCAATTGTTTACAGAGCTGGACGTGACCAAGCAGTTTCGGGACGAGTGTCTAGACAGCGACACGGATGCGGAGACGCCAGCCGTGGAGATGGATAAAGCGGTGGGCGTATGGTTACGTGAGCAGAGCGCGGCGGGCCTGGTGGTCTCGACATCGGCACATGAGAGCCAAGCCGAGGTGATACTCCGTGAACTCAAGCATCAGCCGGACATCAAGTACGTGAGGCTGCGAAGGGACCAGAACCATGCATCAGAAGCGGGAAGGGGCAAAGCTTGGTTTTACGTCGGAGTGAGACTCAAGTCTTCGGCCACTCCGGCCACCTAGTAATCATCTATGAGTCACATGACAATAACTACTACTACTACATACTTATAGGTGGGTGGATAGTACGAAAACCACGTGGCCGACATGGCCGAGGTGGCCGGAAGGACTGGAAAGTCATGCCAACGCGCTTCGACCACGAGGTCAACCATCACCGGTCAGACTCAGTAGCTGTGGCGCCATCATCAGCAGAAGCGAGGCGCAAGTATCGGGAGGCATAGGGTGACGGTCAAAAAACAGTTGAGGACCGATTGTAAAAAGAGCGCTGCGTATCAATTTGTTACATGGACGATCAATTATGGAATTTTGCCCATTCTGCGGGCGATTTCAGAAGGGGAGGGGGCGGGTAAAATCTTGGTGATGAAAAACGCAACAGGCGCGTAGTTTCACAACTTTACACAAACAAGAAACGTTACATTCTGTAACATTATTGAAAACAAAGCAGTTTAAATAGCATATGGAATCAACCACTTACATTCTGCGCAATTTAGCTACTGAACTCAGGCGGTCCAGACCACCGCCCGCCAGCGCGCAGCAAGACGAAGTCACGGGGCCATCGCAACGGGCGACCCGGCCAGGCAACTGGCTACAGAGAAACGTGCGACGTGTCCAACCCGGGCACCGAGGCGCCGCCGGAAGCGGTGTCCTCCGGGAATTTATTCATCCCGGAGTCCGCAATGTCCGAGGTCCAGTCTTTGCCCGATCAGATTGAGCAGTTCGGTCACGCTCTCACCGCTGTTGAACTTTCCGAATTACTCGCTGTGTCGCGCATCACGGTCTTCAAACTCGCGAAGGCAGGTCGCATCCCCTGTTTCAGGATCGGAACCTGCGTCAGATTTGATCCGCGAGCTATTGGGCAGTGGCTGCGCAAGATGTAGCCAAAGGCTCGTGCCTGAAATGCCAGAGCCTCGTCAGACAAATTGATCCTGTTCGGCAGTGCAAGGGTCCGGCTTGGGGCTGTTGCTTCCGGTTAGCCCGTGATTCGGGAGGAACCGGCAGCCGGAACTACGGATTACTTCACTATGCCGGCTTCCCAGTACTGATCCTAGGAGCCCATCTGGATTACTTCCTGATAGCCGACAAGAACTACGTCGTGGCGCGGCGGAGGCTGCGCCCATCGGGAATCGAAAGTTACGAAAGAGATTGAGACAGTGAGGGCACAGAGAAGGAGATTCCTGTGATTTGTCTACGCACGCGGGAGTCAGACAATTTGGAAGCAGTGACGCGGTCTTAATCTCTTCAATTGTGTCCTAGGTCAAGTCATTTGCCTTCGCCAAATTGAGAGTGCACGGGTTACTGCATCCCATGCATTTTCAAAAGAAGATGCCATAACCATTTGCCTCCGCCAAAGACGAGTGCGGCTGTAATCAGGATTACAACGACGAGCGTGACAAGAGAAGATTTCTTACTCATACGTAAGTGCCTCCCGCACGGTGATTTTTGATGCCGACCACGCAGGCAGAAAACTGGCAACCGCAGACAAGCAAATCGACAAGGCAAGCCAGATGAACAAGCCCTGAAGTTGAAATGAAAAGTCCAGTGCGCTGTTGAACATCAGCCTGACCAGAGCATCGCCGACGAACTTGCTAACCGGCCAGGCGGCCAGCGCGGCAAGCGCCCAACTCAGCACTCCAACCACTATGCCCTCTGTGACAATGATCAGCCAAACAGTCGAGGACCTGGCTCCAATCGCGCGTATCACTCCCATTTCCCGGCGGCGTTCCATTACGTTCAGGCTCATCGTGGTTGCCAGCCCCAGGCCACCAACCGCCATGATGATGCCTGATATAACCACCAGGATTACGTAGATCATCAGCATGTGCTGGTCAACAGCAAAGCGGAAATCAGCCTGGCTGGTGCTGCCCAGAATGCGCACGCCTTCCTGTTTCAGGCTGCGTTCAAGATTGTCCTTGACGGAGTTGATGGAGACGGAGTCGGTCTTGTCCAGGACCAGAAAGACGTTTGTACGCATTCCCGGACGGCGTTGATCCGTGAAGGCCTGCGGGATATAAGCGACGGGAGGAGAGAAAAAGAATTCTCGTGCAATGCCGACCACGTGCCATGAAGTCAACTCCGGTCCCATGCGGAAAGACACAATCCTCCCCACTTTCATCCGCGGGGATGTCGTGGCCAGTGACGTGTTGACTACAACAGCATCAACGTCGCCGGGCAGCAGATCACGCCCTTCTACAATCTCCAGTCTGATCATCTTTGTGCCGAAGGGCACGGCCATTACAGAAAAGCGTTCACCACTCAGCGTGTTGCCTCCGTACCGGCCACCTCCGGGATGCGGCGGGAGTAGTCCCTCTGAGATGGACCAACTTTCACTTCGGACTACACCGGGTGTGTTCTTGATGGCGCGTTCGATCTGCTCCGACGGGTACGCGCCTCCGAAGGCAATCTTTAAGTCGTACTTCTTGGAACCAAACCAGTGGTCAATCGTTTTGATCATTGAGGCCCGGATGTTGATGCCCGACATGAAGAAAATGCCGCCCGCGGCCAGAGTCAGCAGCGTCAGGATCAATCGGGTGCGCCGGCGGAAACTATTGCGAATGGCAAGCAGGAGTGGACGGGACTGTCCTCCTACCCCTGCGAGCATGCGGTCGAACACGCTGGAGCCGAAAGTGTTGCGCGAGACGCCAAAGTCGGCGAGCGCTTCCCGAACTGAAATCGCGCTGCCTTTCCAAATCGGGTAGGCCGCAGCCAGAAGCGGAACCACCAGGCCCACAGTGACGGCCCACAGGTAAACCCACAGCGGCACGGCAAAGCTGGTGATATCGAAATTGAGCAGAACGGCCAGAGCACGGCACAGAGCGCGGCTGCCTAGAATACCCAGGGGAAGAGCAATTGAAAGTGCGGCAATTCCCAGCAGCAGCGCCTGGCTAAAGTAAATCCTGGCTACTTGCCAGCGTGTCCCGCCAATCGCTTTCATCACTCCGATTTGCCGGACCTGCGAAGCCATCATGCCCATGAGCAGATTCACTACAAGAATTCCGCTCAGAATCAATACAAAGAAACCGAAGCTGGACATGGTCAGCAGCAAGAGGCCCATAAGGTCGGCATGCGGGTGCTTGCCTGGACGAGGAATATCAACGCGACGGACGCTGTGGCCGCGGGTTTCCACCAGCTTCTTTACGCCCTGGGCGACACCGCGAATGTGTTGTTCGTCAAGCCGGTTTTCCGCGACCACGATGTTCAACTGGTCCAGATACGGTTGTTCGCCCAGCTGACCAAGCGTGTCCAAGGTGATGTAGCCGTAGACACTGTTTTCCATGCGCGCTTGGGGCTGGCCGACATCATGCACGCCGCCGCTCACTCGTAGTGTTTGATCCTTCCCCTGGCCAATCCTGATCGTCGTCGTGTCGCCGATCTTCGCATGCGCCACGTGAAAGGCGTCTCTCTCAATCAGCATTTCTCCAGTGGCTGGAGGCCAAGCGCCTTGCTCCGGCACGAACTTGTTGACTCGGACATTGCCATAATCCTTCACCACAAAGATCACCAGATTGCGCCACACGGCTGACCCAGTCTTGATCTGGCCTTCCAGGACTCTCCGTGCCTCCGCGTCGCTAACATCGCGGCCTGCGAGCACAGCGGAGATCAGAGCGTCATCCACTGTGTCGGTGTGCAAAGTGGCTGAGGCCGGATTCGTTGCGAGATATCCTTTGTCCAATTCCCGTGTGAGTACTGCGTACGCGGAAAGAACGGCGGCAAAGCCCGTGATTCCAATCGCGATCGCGAGCACCACCAGGGCTGTCCGAGTGCTTTCCTGCCAGAAATCACGAACCGTTTTTTTCCAGAGTGGGCTTTGCCAGGGAGCGGTCATCGGCGGCCCTCAGGTACTTCTGCGGGAGTGGGCGTCATGGCGGATGCCAGACTGCCGTCCGTCACTTCGACTTTGCGGTCTGCCAGGCGCGTGATGTCGCGTTCGTGCGAGGCAATCACCACCGTTGTGCCCGAACTCGCCAGCGCGCGAAAGAGGTTAAGCACGGCGGTGGCCGTCGCCGAATCCAGGTTGCCCGTGGGCTCGTCAGCCAGAATGACCGGCGGATCGTTAGCGAGGGCGCGCGCGATCGCGGCCCGCTGCTGTTCGCCCCCGGAGAGAGCGGAAGGCAGTTTGTCCGCTTGCGGCGCCACACCGACGCGGTCCAGGAGATCCAACGCGCGTTTCCGCCGCTCCCGTACGGGATAAGTCCGGCAAAAATCCATGGGCAGCATGACGTTCTCCGCCACCGTCAGTGTGGGCAGCAATTGAAAAAACTGGAACACAAACCCCACATTGCGGCCACGCCAGGCAGCCAGACGGCTCTGGTCCAAACCCTGAATGGCTGTTCCGCCAACCTCCACCGTGCCGGATGTTGGGAAGTCAATGCCGCCCAGCAGGTTGAGTAGTGTTGATTTACCGCTCCCCGATTTGCCAACGATGGCCACAAATTCGCCGGCAGCGATTTGCAGATCAATATTTCGCAGGGCGGCGAACTCTCCTGCCGGCGTATGGTAAATTTTGCTGAGACCTCGCAGCCTGATCATGTTTCCGATAGTAGGGAACCATGGCTGAATCGTTCCTGAATGTGGCGTTCAGGCTGCGTTCAGCCTGGTTCGCGTTTCCTAAGACAGAACACAGGAGGCGATTTGCGGATCCTGGTGGTGGAAGACGAGGCATCACTCGCCAGGCAGCTTGCGACCGCTCTGGGCCATGCTGGTTATGCCGTGGACTGCGCTGCCGATGGAGAGCGCGCCCACATCCTCGGACACGACGAAGAGTACGATGCCGTGGTGCTGGACCTTGGGCTACCCAAGATGGATGGCTTAACCGTCCTCCGCCTATGGCGCGAGGCCGGTCTCGCTGTGCCGGTGCTGGTGCTGACGGCGCGAGCAAGCTGGCACGAAAAGGTCACGGGCATTGACAGCGGCGCCGACGACTATCTGGCGAAGCCCTTCCGCATGGAGGAATTGCTTGCCCGATTGCGCGCCCTCATCCGGCGCGCCAGTCGGCAAGTCAATCCCGAACTGAGGTGTGGCACCCTGGTCCTGGACCCGCGAGCGGGGAAGGTAACCGTGGATGGCGCCATCGCACGATTGACCAGCCACGAATTTCGCGTGCTGTCTTACCTTATGCATCACCCCGATCGCGTGGTCTCGCAGAGCGAACTGACGGAGCACATCTACGCCCAGAGCTTTGATCGCGATTCGAACACGGTTGAAGTCTTTGTCGCCCGCCTGCGGCGGAAGCTGGGGCCTTCTTTCATTGAGACGGTGCGAGGGCTGGGTTATCGCATGAAGGCTGATTCATGAACTGGCTGCGCTCTTTCCGCTGGCGCATTCTTTCGGGCGCTTTTTTCTGGACGCTTGGGCTGATTCCGGTTGGGTATTTGGTATTTCTTGCTGTCCACTACCGAAACCGCGGGCGAATTACTCCACCTTCCGTTGCAATAGAAACAGCCCTGGTTTTCGCGTTCTTCTGCCTGCTGGCTGGGATTTGGCAGATACGCGCCGGACTCGCACCCTTTGGCCGTTTGCGCAAACAATTGTCCGGCGTGCGTGATGGCTCCGGCCGTAGGATCGAAGGGACATATCCAATCGAAGTGCAGCCGTTGGTGAACGATCTTAATTCCTTACTGGAGCACCGTGAGCAGATCGTCCGGAGGGCGCTGGCGAAGGCCGGCGATCTGGCGCACGGTTTGAAGACACCGCTGGCAGTGCTGGCACAGGAATCGGACCGTCTGGAAGCCGAAGGGCAGCCCGAAGTAGCCGCTACCATCCACCATCAGATAGAACGGATGCGCCGCCAAGTTGACTATCATCTGGCGCACGCACGCGCCGCTGGCTCCGGCGGGACGCCAGGCGCCCACTGCATGGTCTTGGTTTCAGCCGAGGGACTTTCGCGCACGCTCCTTCGGATTTATGCCGCCCGCGGACTTGATATTGAGGTGGACGTCTCTCCCGAACACTCGATTCGAGGCCAGCGCGAAGACATGGATGAGATGCTGGGGAATCTGCTGGATAACGCATGCAAATGGGCCAGGTCAGCTGTGCGCGTGCAGTCGTTGCGGGAAAATGGCAGTATCGTCATTCTCGTTGATGATGATGGACCGGGTATTGTCCCGGAGATGCGCGATGTAGTCCTTCAACGGGGAGTGCGCGCCGACGAAGCGGCACCTGGCTCCGGTCTTGGCTTGTCTATCGTGCGTGATCTTGCCGAGGTGTACGGTGGCACCATCTCTCTAGAGAACTCTCCCATGGGCGGCCTGCGCGCGCGACTTCAGCTGCCTGCTTCCTAGGGTCCATCTGGATGTGCGGCATTCCGAGGAGGCGGCAAGAGATCCAACTCGACCTTGCGCGGGATCAATACCGAGAGAACGCGCATCTCGCTCACTTTACTCCCGGTCTGTCGGCAAACCGGAAATGATTGTGCGATTCGATCTTCCATGGGATTGACTTCCGCCGGCAACGTTTACGCTTGAAACTCGCACTCTCCGCTGCTGGATCGCCTGCACCAAGCGTCCCAGCGCCTGCCCAGCTTCCGATCCGTTGCCGGCCCTTTGCCGTGATTCGAGCGTCTTCCGCCGGTGGTGTGTGTGGGGGGAGCCGGAGATGAAGCTGACCAAGGTGGGGTTTAGTCCAGGGGCAGTGGGATTCCAGCCAGAGACTCACGCGCGTGGAGCGAGCCGACCTACGGGTATCGCTCGTTGGAGAAAAGCGCGAATGAACAACGGTGGAATTATTCGGCCGACGCGGTGACACAGGGACGCAATAAGGCGTTGAGTGTGATCGGACATGTTCCGAGCGAGCAGGGCGAGAAGTCAAGACGGGTTTCCC
>JADGNQ010000283.1 GCA_017883385.1 Candidatus Sulfotelmatobacter sp. | reverse complement strand
TCATCGTGGTGAGCTGGTTCGGCGGCGTGCGCTGGTTCCGCGGCATTCCGGCGGGGCTGGTCGCGATCGCGGTGGGGAGCGTGATTGCCTGGGGTTCTACGGCGGCAGGGTTGAATTGGGGTGGGATCGCTACGGGGCTGACAACGAGAGTGAAAATCTGGATGGAGTTGTTCCCAACGCCATTCGATGCAATGAACGTGTCTGAATACGTGCCAGCGAACATGCTTCACAATCCCAGCCAACTTTGCAGCAGGCCGAATGTGCTTTGCCATTGCCGAGCTTGGCCACAGCGGTTGTTTGCCGTGCATCTCAGCGGATGCGAAAACATAATCCGTCCCTTGATTGTAAAGACACTTCTTACGCCAGTCCAGTAGCAGTGCCGCGAGGCCAGCATCCATCGGAACGGGCTTCTGTGAGGCTGCTGTCTTCAGTGGGCCGACATGTTGACAGACAATCGCGCGGGTGAGATGAATCTCGGCCGCGCTAAAATCTATGTCTTGCCATTTCAGCGCCAGCAACTCTGACACTCGCAACCCTGTGACAGCAGCAAGAAACGCCATGACATAATACACGCCGTCCAGTTTGCGAAGCAGCTTTCCGATTTCCTCTGCTGTAAGGCAATCTGGAGTGCTCAGTCGTTTTGCTGACTGGCGCACTAGGCGTATCGGGTTTCTGTCTGTCCACTCGTGACGGATCGCATGATTAAAAAGTGTGGACATCAAGTTCCTGATTTTCGCTCGGCTACCTGGGGCTAAAGGCACAGCCTTGAGCCAGTCCTCTACCGCAACCGTGTGTATGTCGGACAAAGAGCACTCCCCCCACGTTGGCACAATCCAGCCACGGAGATAAAACCCGTACGCTTTCCGTGTGGCGAAGGACTTCTCTCCTTCTTCTGACATTTCCTTGCGCTGGTAATGGGTCACAAGTTCCGCCATGGTGCGCGGTGTCCCTGTCTCCCTGTTGATGGTTGTGCGAAGATGCTCGCAAGCCTTCCACGCATCGGCCTTGGTTCGGAACTGCTCTACCGTCCCGATCACGACCTTGCGCCTTACTGTGCTGCCATCTGGATTAGACTCTCTCCATCGCAGCGTCCATACAGCGGATCCATGCTTACGTTTCTCTCGCTTGATGCTTCCGTGTTGATATCTTGCTCGCGTGGTTCTCATATTCTCCTCTCATTTCCCACGCAAGCGGGTTGGCCCGATGAGTTTACTTCAATCCACTGGTTAAGGACACTGGCCCGATAGCGCCAGTACCGCCCAATTCGCACCGCTGGGATTTCTCCACGTCGTGCAAGCCTCTGCACCGTCTTTGGATGCAAGCCAAGCATTTCTCCCGCTTGCCCATCATCGAGCAAGGGCTCGAACATTGTCGGACTGGTGCCCGATGTTGCGTATGTATCAATCATTTCTTCCTCCATACCGTTGTCGTGCCGAAGCCCGATTGTGGTAGACTCCCGCACTGTCCAGGATTCGAGGTCCTGGAATCTTGGTTTATGTTTGTTGTTGTGATTACGCTGCGAGAAATATTACTGCCCTGGTAGTTCCTGCTATCGTCTCAGCTATCTTGTTCAAATCCGCGCCTTGAGAGTTGATGTCACTGCTCCCAGACTTTGGGAACCTCCTTGTCCTCGAAGTTGAGGGGCACGTTCGGGCACGTGTCTTCGCTTGGCAGACTCGCCATTCTGTACGCGAGCGGTGAGCCGCGGACTCCTTTGCCAGACCTGATGATGGAGCCCTTGCCAACCTCATCTGCAATCAGCCTGAGTTTGCGCGCCGTTTGCATGCCACTCAAGTCCTTGAGCAGGGCGCCGTGCTCGATGTCGGGCTGCCGCCCCAGGATCTCGAACAACTGTGTCTGGTCTGCCCGTTGTTCTGCCTGCCTAGCGTTACGCGCTGCGTCAGCTATCGTTTCGCCGAGCTCTGATTTGCCTGTGATGGGGTCGAACACTAAAAACGTTTTCGGGATTGCACGACCTCCACGCTTCGTAGACCAAATCATCCTGGTCTCGTCGTCGGGGTTCACCTGCGCGAGATAAATCTTGGCGTCGGTCCTGCCTGGAATGGTGGATGCGCCGAGCAGCCCGTCACCACCAAACTCGGTCTCAGCCTTTTTCAGGTGGTGCAGCGCCAGGAAGCTGGCACGATAGCTGAACGGGATCATCAACTGAGTGGCGAACCTGTCGAACGCTTCGCGTGCTGCAGTATTCTCTTTGATGTCGCTAATCTTGAGGAGATCGTCAAGCGTCTCGATGATCACCAGCTTTATGTTCTCGTCTTCCGTTAGCAATTGAGCGATACCCTCGCAGCCCGACGACTCTGGATTTCCTTGGAAAACATGAATGTTTTCGTCGTCTTCTTTCGACCCGAGACGAGTAAACGCCCTGGATACGTCCTGCACTTCGTCTTCCGTCTGCCAGTAAATGACGGCGCCGCGAGTTGTAGCCCTGCTCAGAAATGGCTTGCCTTGTGAGACAGCGACCGCGAGTTGCCGAGCCAGAGTGGACTTTCCTGTTTCAGGCTTGGCTGCGAGAAGTGCGGAACGGCGAAGGCCAGTGCGAAGGACACCCTCCACGATCCAGTCTGAGTCTGGGAACCTGATCTTACTCAGAGCGGCCACCGTAATGAACGGATTGCTATTCGTATCTTTCATGAGTCTTTTCCTTTGCCCCGAAGGGTGATTTGACCGCGTGACTGAGATTCACCACGGGTCTGGCTGTGCTGCTACGCGCCCATCTGTCCGCTAGAAAAGAGCCGATGACAGGCGCACGTGGGTATGGAGTATGGAATCCAAAACATTCCTTACTCGTACTAGCTAAGTTATTGGTTTTAAAGAATAAATATATAGATATGTACTAAACCTTCCTGGCTTGGAATTCCAATTCCGTACTCCATACTCACGCACGTGAGAATGAGCGATTCTCTGAACGCTGAGTTTCCAACCTTCAAACCAGGAGGCAGAAATCTGAGCTTTTGCTGAGGGGAGACCACGGTGAATCTCAGTGCGCGTGGTGAAACTGGAAGAGGGCTGGTCTGGCGAGCGCAGATCCTACTCGGCATTCAAGACCTTCTGAGCAAGCTCCCAGTCTGCAAGAAGGAAAAGACACATCTTTCTTAACTCAGACGCGAGGTTTGACTCAGTGAAAGTCTGTTCAGCGTACACATCAGCAAGAAAGCCGGGCACGCCATTTTTGGGAGAATTCATCTTTACTTCCACTGCCTTCGTGCCCAGGATAGCCGTAGCGGTGAGCGTAGGCTTATCGCCAAGCACCCAGCGTCGCTCGGAGGCCATGCCTTTGCTGCCTTCGATCACAATTCGATATTTCTTTTCCAATTGCTCCCAGAAATCTGGTGCCCTCAGTACCTTTTCGGCAGCCGGGCTGAATCGTTCTTCTTGTGGCGTCATTGGTGAAACCCCTTTCACGATTTGTTTTATTGCAATCGCATGCGGCTCTGCGGTTGGTGCGCACACACCACTGCTTTGTTGCTATGTTGAAGTAGTGCAGAGATGACGCTGGGACGCGGTGTGTTCTCCACGCGATGTAAGCAGCGGCTTTGCTAAGAGCCCGTGAGTATCGCTGTTGAGGGATTAGGTTCGATCCATGCCGACGAAGCAATGCTTCTCTGGACGTGAACGGTCTCGCTCATGACTCATCGTTTGCGTGTCCCCTGATCCCGACCGATTCGGCTCAGCTTCTCGCTGCGGTTGCTACCGGGTCTACTGTGCTGGGCTCTCTAGCCGTTCTGAGCTTACCCTTCAACCCGTTTACCGCTGCTTGCCTGACTGCGCCTATCCCTTCGGAACCTCTGCGCTTCACGTTCCACTATTTGGGTTTTTTATTTTCCGCTTCCCTTGCGGCTCATCTGGGCTGTGCGCCCGAACCACCGTGGAACGTTGCTCTGTCCTCGGCTTGGTGGAGTCTGCGCTTGGCAGACTCGCTCTTGATGATTCACTTCTCTTACTGCACTCACTTATAAAGTACGGTGTGAGCTAGCGCAAGGAATCTTCGGTTATCACCTGCGCGTGCATCCTGGTGGCACTAATTGGCTATCGCTACATGGGCCGTCGCATTCGGGCTAAGCCAAGACCACCGAGATAGCCTGCAATCTGGGTGACCTGTGTGCATACCCAGGGGCGGAGGCTGAGGAAGGTCCAGGTTCAGTGTGTACGGTGACAGGTCCGGCCACGAGTAGGAACGGCACCAGCAGAAGGTACAGAGGGACACGCAAGGGATTCCCCAAGCATCCGCCATGGGCTGGCTTCCCAGTCCCGCCACGCATTTGCAGAGCCGTATCATGTGCGGGTGCAATCTGCCGCCTGACTACGAACGCCACGAGGGGAGAGAAGAGACAGGAGAGCAGTCACCCGAGCGTTAGGCCACGCGGGTCGCCGTGCAATCACCATGCGGTGGCTGTGTTCCTTCCGGGCTAAATGCTGTACCTTTGCCATGCGATTGCCAAGTTCAGGAGCATGGCAAAACCTATCTAACTTGTTTAAAATGTTTCGCTTAGTGTTCGCTGTGCCCATATCAACCTTGGAACATGGCTTTCGCCTCGCCTTCACCCTGCATCCCCAAGCATCTGCTAGGCTTACGCTTTGCATCCGCTCTCGTTCTTCCCCACCCGGAACACCGCATCTTGTTCCCATAGCGCGAGCGTGGCTCCCCGGCCCAGCAACCGCACAGCGGAATGCTCAACCTAGTCGTTTCAATGACATGCACCCAGCCGCCAACCACGGGATCGGCCATCCACGGCAGAAGCCGCGCCGGATGCCCATTGCCAGCGATTGCGAGCCGCCACATGGGCGAACACAAGACGAAGGCACTCTGTGTCCTACCCCCGGCATGCCCAGCGCGTCCTGCGGCATTCTAGGGGCCTATCGGCCAATCCGCCGTGCGGTGGTCTGGGTATCGACGTGGCAGGAACCCGCCAAGTGTCTGGTCGTGCAAAGTGCGGGGAGCGGATACGCTTCACTGGGGTCAAAACGTGTAATGGCCTGTGGCTGTTGAAAAACTCGTTCACCGGAAACTGGCCGAAAAAACTTTGCATTAGGAACCCCTACAAACGACGTTCTCAGTTTTTCTAGGCAT
>JADGNQ010000021.1 GCA_017883385.1 Candidatus Sulfotelmatobacter sp. | reverse complement strand
ATCCGACCCCACTGCCATCGGCACTCCCGCCGCAATCTGTTTCTTGAACTCCTGCACATGCAAATCGAGCATCTGGCGCTCCCGCGCACCCTGCTCCGGTGTGGCCGCATGATCCGCAAAATATTCGAAAATCGTAAACGTCGGCACAGCGAAAATCTGTTTCTCCTTCATCAATCGCATCGTCTCGTCGCCCAGTTGATTGCCATGATCAATGGAGACTACCCCCGCTTGCGCTGCAAACAACGTTCCCGGCTCTCCCGTCGCATGCACCGCCACGCGTTTTCCCACACGCGCCGCTTCTTTCACCGCCGCCTCCAGTTGCGGCTCGGTGTATTGGAAAACGGTCGACAGCTTCCCATCCCGAACCGAATCCGGTCCTGTTTCGTAAATTTTGATGAAGTCCGCGCCCTCCTTGAACTGCTGCCGCATCACGGCAACGAGTTCGTCCACGTTATTCGCATAGTCTGCATTCGGCAGAACGTGCTGCGCGGGGTTGTAGCCAATCGCGTCTTCGTGTCCGCCGAGGATGTTTACCGCATTCCCGCTGACGCGCAGCCGCGGCCCGGGAATTCGCCCTTCATCAATCGCGTTGCGCACCGCCGTATCGGCTGACCCCGCGCCCTCGGTCCCCATGTCGCGCTCGGCCGTGAACCCTGCCATCAGATCATCGCGCGCCGCCAGCGTAGCCGTAATGGTGCGCTGCGGCACCGACTCCTGCACCGTCTGCAGATCCTCCGCGCCCGGATGCAGAAACAGATGGATGTGCGCATCAATCAGCCCGGGAAGCAGCGTGCGATCCCCCAGGTCGATCACTTCCGCTCCCGCCGGATGTTTTACCGAGGTCCCCGCCTCGACGATGTGCTCGCCCTGCACCAGGACTTCCCCAGGCTTGACCATGCGCCCGTTCTTTACGTCCAGCAACCGCGCCGCGCGCAGCACGATCGGGTGCGCCGATGCGGCTTGAGACTGACCCGCCGCAGCACTACAGACGGTCAACGAAAACAGCAGAAGGATTGATGCGGAAACCAAGCTTCGGTTAGTCATATTCGCCCGCGATAGTACCACCACGAATCTCCCGATGCCAGACGGCCCCCGGGACCCGTCTTGTGACGGGAATCACAAGATACGGTGGGACAAGTCACACCATCTGGCCACCGAACACGCGAAACTAGAACATCGTATGAGCGAGTTTGGGGTCCTCACCAATCGCAAGCGCGCCTTGATCGCCCTCGTCCACTCCGTGGTGTTCCTCGGCGTCGCGTTCCACGGTTTCGCTTCCCCCAAAGCTGGCATTGTGCGTCCCGGCCTTGTCGCAACTGCTGATATCGTTCTTATCGGGATCTATCTCACCGTCGCATCGATCCTGGCTTGGCTGGTGACCATCTCACGCTGTGTCAGAGAGCGTGTCTATTTTGTTCTCTGTGCCAGCAGCGCAACGTTCGGTCTGCTTCGCACCATCTTCGGAGACGGCGCCGTTCCTCCAGCCCAGTATCTGCGCGTGATCATGCTGACTTCTGCTGTCATCGTGGGCACGTGGATCTTTCGTTCGTACTCGCGTTCTGTGCCGGAAGGCGCCCTCCCCGACTAGACTCTCCCCCCGAACGAAAGAACGCCGCCCGGGATCGATCCCGGGCGGCGGTACAGCAGTTTGGGCGAGGCCTGTGCTCGGCCTTTGTCTTAGGATAGGAAGAATTCTTTCGTCACGGTGGCCCAGTCCTGGTCTGGCATGTGTGCTGTCAGGTCATCGACCGCCACGCCGCCGTCTTGTGCCAGCGCACCCGCCAGCGCCATCGGCATTCGCTTCTGCAGTCGCAGGGCGGAATCCTCTGTCCACAGCCGTGCCAGCGTGCCACCCAGCAGGTTGCGGAAGTTGATCTTCGAATCAGGAGCCTGCACCGTCAGCAGCCAGCCTTCACCATAAGGGTCTTTCCGCGCGAGTTCCGGATCCTTCATCACGGACTCGTTGATGTCGGTTACCGTGCCCTCGATGGGCGAAACCATGTCCACCGACTTGCCGTCACGGAAGATCGTCCAGATCTTCTGCCCCTGCCGGACCCACCGTCCCCGCTGTGGCAGCGCGATGCTCTCGATCTTTCCCACCAGTTTCGACGCGAAATCGTCCATGCCCACCCGCACTCGGTCTGGACTCTCGCTCAGTGCCCACGTGTGCCCCGCGTGATAGCGCACATTCTCTGGAACCTGGAAGCCCGCGACCATCGCCGGAACGACTCGTGGCGCCGCTTCCCGAGTTGTCATCCGCACAACCGCTTGCTTGGCCACTTGCTTCTGGCCACGCACGTAATCAATCAGTAAGAAGATTCCGAATGTAAGCAGTACCATGATGACTGTCATAACCCACCTCGCCCGGAGCGCCCTTTCTTCAGAGCCGCTCTCACTTTTCCTAAAGGCAATCGCCCGACCAAACCCACACGGGGTGCGAAGCACTATGCCAATGCGCGTGGATCCCTAACACTATGAAGGAGATACCGATGTGCAGAGATCCGGAGTCGCAAAGCCTGCGAGAAAACACATCATCGCCTGACGATGACAATCACAACACGGAACACCCCAATCTCTTCGCTCTGCCAGATCCAGTGCCTTGGAACTAGCCTGCTATCAATAGCTTGGCTGTATACAGACTCCTGATGCAAACCGCATCACCCGGCTGCTGCAAAAAGCAACGGGGAACCGCTCAGTCCAACCCCGCAAAATCCTATTGACCACCATCACGTGTGCTGGTGATGCGGGTCACGGTTGAGGAATCCTTAATTGTTGAAAATACTAGCTGTCTGAAGCTGCTGAATTTCGCGACAGCCTCCGATCTGATGAGGTATGCAGCTTGTGCGGGTCCGATTCCCGTCTGCGGTTACGCCGGTCGTCGCTCGCCCCATCCTCCTCAGCTCAGGCGTCGGTCGAAAGGATTTCCGGGTGGCTCCGTCCTCAGAATAGCCATACCGGGAGACATATTTCATGTGCAAAGCTCTTTTATATGATTCCACGGTTTGTATCGGCTGCAAGCAGTGCGAACAGGCCTGCGCTGCTCAAAACAAACTTCCCTACGACGATGCCATCGCCGCCGAAGAAATACAGTCGGCGCACAAAATGACGGTCGTTCTCACGCGGGGCGACAAGTTCATGCGTCGCCTGTGCATGAATTGCACGGACCCTTCCTGCGCCTCGGTTTGTCCTGTTGGTGCGCTCCAGAAGACGGCACTCGGCCCCGTCACCTACGACGCATCGAAGTGCATGGGCTGCCGATACTGCATGGTTGCCTGCCCGTTCAGCGTCCCCAAATACGAGTGGGGCAAGCTCGTTCCCAAAGTGCAGAAGTGCACCATGTGTCCCGATCGTGTGTCTCAGGGAAAACAGACCGCCTGCGCGGAAATCTGCCCCACCGGTGCCACCAAGTTCGGTGAACGCGACGACCTGATTGCCGAGGCCCAGCAACGCATCCACGACAACCCTGGCAAGTATGTGGACCACATTTACGGTCTGCAGGAAGTCGGCGGCACGTCTGTGCTGCTGCTCTCCGCTGTTCCGTTCGAGACTTTCGGCTACCGTACCAACCTTTCCAAAGATCCAATGCCCATGCTCACCTACCGGGTCCTGTCTCACATCCCTGATTTCGTTCCCCTTGGTGGAATGGTGCTGGGCGGTATCTGGTGGATCACGCACCGCCGCGAAGAGGTCGCCCTCGCCGAAGGCCCTAAACCGACTGACGAGAAGAATGGGAGGAAGAGATAAATGGCCCCCGCCACGAAGTTCCGCTTCACTTTCTGGAAGCTCGTCTTCCTTTTCATGATGGCCGCCGGCCTCTACGCCACCTTCATCCGCTTCACCCAGGGTCTCGGCGCCTCGACCCACCTCAGCGATCAATTCCCCTGGGGCATCTGGGTCAGCTTTGACGTACTGTGCGGCGTCATGCTGGCAGCCGGTGGATTTACTCTCACCGCCGCCGTCCACATTCTCAATATCAAGCGCTTGCACTCCATCATCCGGCCTACGATTCTCACCGCATTTCTTGGATACATCCTGGTTTCCGCGGCCCTGATGTTCGACCTGGGCAAGCCCTACAACATATGGCATCCACTGATCATGCGGAATCCTCACTCCGTCATGTTCGAAGTTGCCTACTGCGTAATGCTTTACACCACCGTCCTCGCGCTCGAGTTCTCCCCCATCGTGCTGGAACGCTTTAACCTGCAGAAGCCCCTAAAGGTCGTTCGCGCCATTCTGATTCCGCTCGTAATCTTCGGCGTGATCCTCTCCACGCTGCATCAATCCTCCCTCGGCACGCTGTACCTCATCGTTCCCGAGAAGCTATACCCCTTGTGGTACAGCCCGTTGTTGCCGGTGTTCTTCTTCCTCTCGGCCATAGCTGTGGGATTGGCCATGACCATTTTCGAGTCGTCCATGAGTTCCAAGCATTTCGGACTCCAGCTGGAATTACCCGTCCTGCAGGAACTCGGCCGCGTTCTAGTGGTCGTGCTTGGCGTCTACGCCATCCTCCGCTTCGAAGACCTGGCCAATCGCGGCGCGCTCAAGCTGGCGCTTCAGCCCGGATATGAGATGTACCTGTTCTGGCTCGAGATCTCACTCTGCATCATTCTTCCCTTATTGCTGTTGGTACAGCCCAAGGTGCGATCCAGCCCGACCGGCCTCTACTTTGCCGCTGTGCTCGTCGTCCTCGGCTTCATCACCAACCGAATGAACGTAAGCATCACGGGCTTCGAAGGTTCCACCGGCGTCCGCTACTTCCCCAAGTGGAGCGAGTTGGCCGTAACCGGCATGATTATTTCCGCCGGCTTCGCCCTCTTTGGACTGGCGGTGAAGTATCTGCCCATCTTCCCCAAAGAAGAGGTCACGCAGGAACAGTTAACCGAGCCGGACTCCGAGGTGCCGGACGTTTCGCCGGTAATGGAGCATGCAGGAGACTGAACCAACTCGCAGTCGCTGGTTGCGCCTGACTTTTACCCTCAGCGCCAAGCTGAACATTTTGTTGCTCGGTGCCATGGTGCTGATTTTCGGTCTGCTCGGCTATCTCAACGTCCGCCTGCACCGCCAGCATCTAGAGCAAACTACCCTGCTCAGTGCGGAACGTGTCAGCGACGTCATCAAGCACAGCACCACCGATTACATGCTCCGCAACGATCGCGAAGGACTCTACCACTCCATCAAGACCATGGCTGCCGAGCCCGGCATGGAGAAAATCCGCATCTTCGATCAGGAAGGCAGAATCACCTACACTACCGATTCGGCCGAACAGAACCATGTCGTCGATAAGACCGCCGAAGCCTGCTACGCGTGCCACGCCCAGTCTCAACCGCTGGCGCGCCTGAACCGTCCCGACCGGTTCCGCATTTACCGAAATGCAGGGGGAGCGCGCGTCCTCGGCATCATCACTCCCATCGAGAACCAGCCAGCGTGCTCCAATGCCGCTTGCCACGCTCATCCCGCGGAGCAGCACATCCTCGGCGTCCTCGACACCAATCTTTCCCTCGCCAAGGCCGACGTGCAACTCGCCGAAAGCAGCCACCGCATGATCGCTTACACCGGCTGCGCCTTGCTGTTGATTGCTCTCCTAAGCTGGTTCTTTGTCTGGAAAGTCGTTGGCCGGCCGGTGAAGGCGCTCGAACGCGGTACAGAACGTCTCGCCGCCGGTGACTTGGGCTACCAGATTGATGTGCAGTCCAAAGACGAAATCGGCGAACTCGCCCACTCCTTCAACGGCATGAGTCGCCAACTCCAGTCGGAGCATAGCGAAAACGTTGCTTGGACCCGCACACTCGAGGAGCGCGTGGAGCAAAAGACCCGCGAACTCAAACGGGCCCACGAGCATGCCCTGCACACCGAGAAGATGGCCTCCATCGGCAAGATGGCTGCTGTGCTCGCCCATGAGATCAACAATCCGCTCTCGGGGATCCTCACTTACGCGAAGCTTCTGCGAAAGTGGATTGATCGGGACGACTCTGGCCGCAGCCACCGCCAGGAAATCAGGGACTCCCTCGATCTCATCGCCTCCGAGAGCCGCCGCTGCGGCGATCTGGTCAAGAACCTGCTCACTTTCTCGCGCACCACACCGATGAACCTGCAGCCCGCCAACGTGAACCAGGTCATCGACCGGTCCCTGCGCCTTGTGCAACATCAACTCGAACTCGCCGGAATCCAAATCCAACCGCAACTCGATCCCGATCTGCCCCTGGTCCTCTGCGACGCCGCCCAGATCGAGCAGGTGATCCTCGCGCTGGTCATGAATGCCATGGACGCCATGCCGCAAGGCGGCAACCTGTGGCTCACGACCAGCTCCACCCGTGAGCCCAGCCAAGTCTGCATCGTGGTGCGCGACGACGGCGCCGGTATTCCTCCCGAAATCCTACCCCGTATCTTTGAGCCCTTCCTCACCACCAAAGAGACTGGACGCGGCGTCGGGTTGGGCCTCGCCATCAGCCACAGCATTCTTGAGCGCCACAACGGAAACATCGAAGTGCAATCCGAGCCCGGCCGTGGCACCACCTTTACCGTAACTCTGCCCTGGGATCCGGAAGCGGGTACCGAAAAAACCGCGCCGTCCCGGGCCAACGAAATTTCCGCGACTGCCAGCGGGAGGTGATCAAACGTGGAAACACAAGGCAAGCTACTAATCGTCGACGATGAACTCAGCGTCCGCGATTCCCTCGGTAAATGGTTTCGCGAAGAAGGCTATGAAATCGGCACCGCCGAAAGCGCCAGCGACGCCCTCACTCGCATGGCCGAAAACAAGTGGGACCTCGCGTTGCTCGACATCAAAATGCGTGGCACCGACGGAATCGAACTGCAGCGCCGCCTGCACGAGATGGATCCCAACCTCATCGTCATCATGATGACCGGTTACGCCTCGGTGGAAACTGCCGTCACCGCCCTGAAGAATGGCGCCTACGACTACGTCAGCAAGCCCCTCGACCCGGACGAGATCGCACATCTCGTGAAGAAAGCCCTTGCCCACCACCGCGCCGAAAGGGAGAACATCCAGCTGCGGGAAACTGTCGCCGCGGCCACAAACCCCGGCGACCTGGTAGGGCAGAGCTCAGCCATGCGCAAAGTGTTCGAAGCCATCGAAACCGTAGGCCCCACCGACGCCAACGTCCTGATTACTGGTGAGAGCGGTACGGGCAAGGAACTCGTGGTTCGCGCCATCCACGCCGCCAGCATACGTCGCTTCCATCCCCTGGTCGTCATCCACTGCGGTGCTCTAACCGAGACCTTGCTTGAAAGCGAGCTCTTCGGCCATGAGAAAGGCGCTTTCACGGGCGCGCAATACCGCAAGAAGGGCAAATTCGAAATCGCTGAGGGCGGTACCGTATTTCTCGACGAAATCGGCGACATCAGTCTCAAGACGCAAACTGATCTCCTGCGCGTGCTCCAGGAGCGCGAGATCACCCGCGTCGGCGGCAATCAGGTTATCAAAGTCGATTTCCGTTGCGTGGCCGCCACCAACAAGAATCTCGAACACATGATCGAAGACGGCACGTTCCGCCCGGACCTTTTTTACCGCCTCAATGTCTTCCGCATCGAGTTGCCTCCGCTGCGCGACCGCCGCGAGGACATCCCCCCGCTCGTCGAGCATTTCGTGCGCAAGTTTGCACTCGCCATGAGCAAGCACATCACGCGGATTTCGCCTGCCGCCATGAATCAGCTGCAGCAGCAGCCCTGGATGGGCAACGTTCGCGAACTTGAAAACGCCGTCGAGCGTGCCATGGTCGTGGCCCAGGAACCCGAACTACGCGAGCAGGACTTCATCTTCAAGACGCAGCCCGCCCTCGCCTCCGCCGGCAAGTCTCTGGACGAGATTGAGCGCGCCCACATCCTGCGGGTCCTCGACGAGTGCGGCGGCAACCAGAGCCGCGCCGCCGAAGTCCTCGACATCGACCGTGTTACGCTCCACCACAAACTCAAACGCTACGGCTGGAGCCGTACTCCGGTCGAGGCTCGGTGATGTTCTGCGCATAAAGCTCGCTGAACGAATCTCGTTGAACAGGCCTGGCTAAAGCTGGTTGAAATGAAGCTGCTGCATCTGCTTCCGGTCGGTAAGGTGGATGTCTCACTCCTCAAGGACTTGCGCGCCGCAATTCCTGACCGTCTTCATGTCAGATGTGAAGTTCTCCCTGTAGTACTCGACCCCGCCCCCGCCTACCATCCCGAACGTCAGCAGTATCATTCCTCTGAAATCCTGCAGCGCATGCAGTCTCTGGTCCGACCGCAGACCTGGCGCGTCCTTGCCGTTGCCGATGTCGACCTCTACATCCCCATCTTGAAATACGTTTTCGGCGAAGCCCAGATGGGCGGCCCCTGCGCCGTCATTTCCTCCCACCGCCTGCGTCAGGATTTCTACGGCCTTGACCAAGACGGTGCCCTGCTCGGCCAGCGTCTCCTCAAGGAATCTGTTCACGAGCTAGGCCACACGCTCGATCTCCGCCACTGCCAGGACTACCGCTGCGTCATGGCCTCGTCTCATGCCGTCGAGTGGATTGACCTTCGCGAAAGCACCCTGTGCGAGTCGTGCCGCTCCCGGGTGGATTCAAGCGCACTCGTCCAAAGGTAGAGAACGGGATCATGATGACTCTGGTCGAAGCGAATGATGATCGATCTCTGGACGGAAAACTCTTCCCGACTGAACACGGCTGCTATCTCATCCTGCAGAATTGCCGCAAATAGAACACACTGCCAGTCATACACCCCCGCGCCAAGATCGCCCTTCCCGTAGTACACTTCCGCCATGATGCCAAGACGCCTCAGGACCCTATTTACTGCCCTCCTGCTCAGCCTCGCGATCGGCGGACTAGCTCTCGCGCAAACATCTCCTTCAAAACACCATGGAGTCGACCAACAACCGTTCGGCACGCAGGGCGGGAGGCCCGTCACCTTGTACACTCTTACGAATTCTCACGGCGTCGAAGTCAAAGCCATGAATTATGGCGGCATCATCCTTTCTATCCGTGTCCCTGATCGCAAAGGCCAGCTCGGTGATGTCGTCCTCGGCCACGAAGCGCTCGAAGGCTACATTCCCAATCCTCCGTTCCTCGGCGCCATTGTCGGCCGCTACGCCAACCGCATCGCTGGTGGCACATTCACCCTCGAAGGCAAGGCCTACAATCTGCCCAAGAATGACGGCCCCAACACCCTGCACGGCGGGATCGACAAGACCTTCAATAAAGTTGCTTGGGATGGCGAGCCCCTCAAAGGCAAGACTAGCGTCGCTTTCACTTACCTCAGCAAAGACGGTGAAGAAGGATTCCCCGGCAATCTCAAAGTCAAAGTCACCTACACTCTGACCGACGCCAACGAGCTGGTCATCGACTACGAAGCCACCACCGACAAAGCCACGCCCATCAATCTCAGCCAGCACAGCTATTTCAATCTGGCCGGAGAGGGCACCAGCGACATCCTGAATCACGAAATCATGATCAACGCCGACCGCTTCACCCCGGTCGATAAAACCCTCATCCCCACCGGCGAACTCCGCCCGGTGAAAGCCACGCCCTTCGATTTCACCACGTCCACGAAAATCGGCGCCCGCATCGAAGACACCTACGACCAGATGGTCCTCGGCCACGGCTACGACCACAACTGGGTCCTAAACCGCAAAGGCGAAGGCCTCACCCTCGCTGCGCGCGTCTATGAGCCCACCAGCGGCCGCGTCTTGGAAGTCTCCACTACTCAACCCGGCGTTCAGTTCTACACCGGAAACTTCCTCGACGGCACCGTCACCGGAAAGCAAGGCCACGTCTACAAGCGCCGCTACGGCCTCTGCCTCGAGACTCAGCATTTTCCGGATTCGCCGAATCATCCGGATTTCCCAACCACAATCCTGAAGCCCGGCGAGACCTTCAAATCGAAGACGGTATTCAAGTTCTCGACAAAGTAGGGGTGGCAGGAGGGAAATGCCGCGGCATCCCGTAGGGATGCTTGACAGTAGCCCGGCGTTTCCAACGCCGGGTATGCCCGATGGTTAGAGCGTTCGTCCCGTCAGGGACGGTTGAAATCGTGCGCGGAATTCAGGGTTTTTCAGCCGGCCTCCGGCTCTGAGGTGGCTCGCTCGCTCGTGGAAACACCCATGTGGAGACAGCCGCCTTCGGCTGTCACTCGGTTCGTCTTACTCCCCCCGCAACTCCTCCACCAACGCCTTCTCCACCCCTCGGCAATGCTCTGCGCTAAGCTTCTTCCCGCTCGAGGTCAGATAGAACGTATCAATCGCCATCTGCCCCTCGGTGTCGATCAAAGCGATCTCAATATTGCACTCCTGATCCGACAAACACGACGCAATCCGATGCAGCAGCCGCGGACGATCCTGTGCGATCACCTGCACCAGCGTGCTCGTCGACGAACTCGAGTCGTCGAACTCAATCTTCGTCTCCACCTTCACCTTCGCGATCGTACCCTTCTCCGAACGCTGCCGGTCACGCAGCATCTTCTCCAGATCAGCCTCACCCAGCAACACCTCGGTGACGCTACGCCGGAACCTCTCCCACTCCGAGAGATTCAATTCCAGCGTCCGGAACCGGTCCGTAAAGTGAATCGTGTCGACCACCGTCCCCGCCTCATTCGAAAACGCGTTCGCCTTGACAATGTTCATCCCCCACGCCGCCAGCACCCCCGCCAGCTTCGCAAACAGAAATGGACGGTCCCGCGTCACCATGGTCAGCTCATACCAGTGCCGCCCGCGCTTCAGTTCTACCTGCACCGGATCTGTGCCCAGTTCGTTCGCCATTCCCATGTGCCGCATTACTTCTTCCGCGGAATGGACCAGTAAATACCTCTGCGGAAATCCTTCCAGGAAGCCTTTGAACTTGCTGCTGGTCACCGGCGCCAACGACCGCAGCCGCGCCAGTTTCTCGTCATTCACATCCGCATGGACGCGTTGGTCGGCACTGCGGTTCAGGTAGTTTTCCGCCCCCATGTAGAGTTGCCAGACATTCTCCGCCTTCCACGGCGTCAGCGCCTCCGGATTCACAGCCTTGATGTCGGCATAGGTCAACAGGCACAGCATCTTCAACCGCTCCGGAGTTCCTATTTTTCCCGCGAACGCCGCCACCGTCTCCGGATTGAAAATGTCGCGGCGCAATGTCGCCGACATCTCCAGGTGACTACCAATCAAAAACAACACCTCCGCCCGCTCCTTCGGATCCACATCCAGCCGGTCCATCGCGCGGTTCGCAATCTCCAGGCCTGCCTCCACGTGATTGCCGCCCGGTACACCCTTGCCCGTGTCGTGCAGCAGCAACGCCAGGTAAAGCAATTCCGGATTTTCCAGTTCGCCCAGCAGTTCTCCGTACCGCTTGTCCCATTCCGACTTCGACTGCTTCAACCGGTGCAGGCTGTCGATCGCCAGAAACGAATGCTCATCTACTGTGAAGCGATGATAGAAATCTCGAACCACCAGCGAGTCAATGAGCTTCAACTCCGGCAACAGCAGCGTCAGCAGCCGCAAGGAATGCATGGCGCGCAGTGCGTCGGCCGCATGCGGCTGCAGTAATGTCTCCTGCAAGTACAACCACAGTTCCGCTCCCCGCGGAGGCATCGACGCCAGCGCTGGAAGCGCCTGTTCAATGCGGTACTCCGTAGTTGCGCTCAACTTCAACCCGTGATGCGCCATGAAATGGAACATCCGCAGCAACACCTCGGGATCCTGCAGGGCCGAAGGCTGCTGCAAAAAGATGAGCCCGTCCACCACGGAAAAATCCGCCGTCGTCAGCCGCGACCGCCAGCTCTGCACCTGCCGGTACAACGCCGACCATGCTTCCGGAATTTCCTCCAGCAGTTGTGTCACGGTCCGTTCCACCGCGCGCGCATGACCGAAGTAAATCCGCATCCAGTCCGCTGCCGAAATTTGGCCCAAGTCCGCAGCCCCAATTCTCTGCGCCGCCGCTGCATCCTGCGCCTCCCAGCTCAGCGTGTTGTCGTCACGCCCATGCCGGAAGTGCAGAAAGCATCGCGCCGACATCAGGAAATCCAGCGCTGCCTCGAGTTGTTTCCGTACCGGAGCCCGCAGTGAACTCGCATCCGGCCAGTCCCGCAGCTTGTCCATTGCCGAGATCAGGGCCAGCCAGAAAGCCACGTTGCAATCACGGAGTCCCCCGGGTGCCTCCTTCAAATTCGGCTCCAGGTGGAAAAGCGTATTCCCATGCTTTCCATGCCGCTCGCGCGTGACCTCCGCCAGACCCTGCAGCAGGGCCTTGGATTCCCGCATCACCAGCTTCGGGATCGACTTGTCATGAAGCCGCCGGAACAGGTCACGATCACCAGCCAGATAGCGGCAGTCGAGAAGGGAAATGGTGAACTCAGTGTTGTTGGCGTCGAACCGGTCGCATTCGCTCAGCGTCCGCGAAGCCGGACTCAGCTTCAAACGCAGGTCCCACAATTCCTGCGAAAAGCGGCGCACCGGATCCTTGAACGCCTGCTCCGCGTCGCGGTCCCCAAAGAGAAACAGCAGATCGATGTCAGAGTAAGGAAAGAGCCAGCCACGCCCGAACCCTCCAGTGGCCACCAGCGAAAAATTGGCAGGTTTTGCTTCATCCGGCGAAACGATATCCCGCCATAGGCGTAAGAGAATGTCTTCCACCAGCCGCGTGCGTTGCGCCACAGCCGCGCGCCCATCCCCGGTCGCTTCAAACTCCCGCTGGATGCGCGCCGTTTCGTCGCTAAGGGAACCCCGAAGTTCGCTGATCAATGAGGACGCTGCCATCATGAAAGTAAGTTACCCCCGTGACGCCAAGCCTCACTGGGGGAAGGCTGCTACGCCACTGCCTGTCAAATGCTTTCCAGTCGCGTCCCGTTAAACAATGTTGTCCTGTCCTCGCCGGATACCACTCTCTACAATGCGCCTTCCCCGCGCTCGTCATTCCGGATGCGGATCGCCTCGTCCACGCGGGACAGAAAAATCTTGCCGTCTCCGATCTTCCCCGTGCGCGCTGCTCCCAGGATGGCCTGCACTGCCTTCTCCACCACCGCGTCCGCCAGCACCATCTCCAGCTTGGTCTTCGGAATCAGATCCACGCTGTATTCGCGCCCGCGGTAAACCTCCGTATGCCCCTTCTGTCGTCCGTGCCCCCGCACCTCCATTACTGTCATGCCTTCGACGCCAATTTCGTGCAGCGCACTTTTCACCGCTTCCAGCCTTGAGTTCTGAATGACTGCCTCAATCTTCGTCATAATATTCCGAAGTCCTGTTCTGCGTTGTTCACGCCGCCGTCCAGTAGTTTGTCGCTGACTGCCCAGGAAACTCCCGGCCAATCTCTACGTCGACGTCTCCCCAATAGTATTCCTCTTCTCCGCGCAGGGAGAGAATCCAGGCCTAGAACTTTCTCATCCTCCGAGTCGTCCAGCGCGCAATCCGGCTTGCACGCAGCCGAGGACTGCGCAATCCGCGACCGCCTCACTGTATCGTCCGCGGTCGCTTCACGGAAATCGAAACTATTTATCGTGCCCATCAGGTTTTGTTATTGATTCGCCCGGCGGAGAGTGGCGGTGGCGACGCGCTCCAAGCCGCAGAGCGGCGAATGAATTCAGCCCACGGCGCAGGCCGTCGGTGAATTGGGTGATGAGCCAGTCCCGGAGGGGCGCGAGAATAGTTATGACACAGACTTGGCAGGAACGGCAGCGGCTCTCGCGTGCATTCCACTCAAATCTATCGCCCGGAGGTGCCTCTACCTCACTGTGTCAGCCGAAACTCCTCATGCAACTTCGCCGTGGAATCTTCCCCGATCCACACGTCGAACTGCTCGGGCTCGACGACCCACTGTCTCTTCGCCGGACTCCAGAACTGCAATTCGTCCGGCCCGAGCGTGAAGTGGATCATCTGCTTTGCGCCCGCCGCTAAGCTCACGCGTTGAAAGCCTTTCAGCTGCCGAACCGGCCGCGATGAGCTTCCGGCGCGCTGGTGGATGTAGAGCTGCGCCACAGCATCTCCCTCACGGCTACCCGTGTTAGTCACCTCAACCGAGACGTCCAGGCTGCTTCCAACCTTCGCCTCCGCTGCGCTCAGCCTCAGATTTCCAAACGAAAAGCTGGTATAGCTCAATCCGTACCCGAACGGATAGAGCGGACTGCTCGGCGAGTCCCAGTACCGCGACTTGAAGTCCGGCGCATCTTCCGGAGCCTGCGTGCGATTGTGGTTGTAGTAGATGGGAACCTGTCCTGTGCTGCGCGGCCAACTCACCGGCAAATGTCCGCCAGGATTCGCGTCGCCAAACAGCACGTCAGCAATGCTGTTTCCGCCTTGGCTGCCCGGATACCATGCCTCCAAAATCGCCGGCACGTGCTCCGCCGCCCAACTAATGTCCAGCGGGCGACCGTTCACCAGCACCAACACGACTGGCTTGCCCAGCGCCGCAACCGATTCCAGCAATTCCTCCTGGCCGCCTGAGAGCTTCAGTGATGACCGCGACGCCGATTCTCCGCTCATCAGATCAATTTCCCCCAGCACCAGCACGGCCACATCGCAGCGTTTCGCCGCAGCCACGGCGTCGTCCATCGCCTTCCGTACTTCTTCTTCCGACTGCGAAGGCTGTTCTTTCATCAGCGACATTGGAATGTTCTCAAACATGGAAGCAATGTTGCGGCGGATATTCGGACCGTGCGCAAACTCTACCCGAACATTGCTTCCCACCTTTTCCTTGATGCCCTGCAGAATGCTCACCGAGGGCCCCGGCTTCACGATCGCGCCCCACATGCCGAGCAAATCCACCTCGGCATCGCCTAGGGGCCCAAGCACCGCGACCGACTTAATCTTCTGGCCACTCTTGTCAAGCGGCAGTGCGCCATGTTCGTTACGCAGCAGGACGACTGACCGCTGTGCTGCTTTCCGCGCCCGCTCCAGATGTTCCGGCGCGTTCAGCACCTGCTGCAGCCGCGACTCGTCGATGTACGGGTGCTCAAACAGCCCCAGCCGGATCTTGGCCTCGAGAATCGGCAGTACGGCCTCGTCAACCTGCTGCACAGAAATGCGTCTCTGCTTCACTTCCGAGGCCAAATACTTCAGGTAAGTACCACTGGCCATGTCCATGTTCAACCCAACGCCGAATGCCTTGTACGCGGCATCCTCACCGTCGCGCGCGTACCCGTGGGTGATCAGACTGTGAACGGCGACCGCGTCACTGACCACGAATCCCTTGAAGTGCCACGCGTCCCGCAACACATCGCGCATCAGCCAACCGTTCCCCGTCGCAGGGACGTCATTCAAGTCCATGTAGGCGCTCATCACCGAGCCCACGCCCGCGTCCACCGCCGCCTTGAACGGCGGCAAATACACGTTCCACATCAGCTCTTCCGGAATGTAGGATGAGTCGTAGTCCCGTCCACCGTCTGCCGCGCCGTAGCCTGCGAAATGCTTCACGCACGCCATCACGCGGTCGGGAGCCGTGAAATCTTCACCCTGGAACCCGCGAACCTGCGCCCGCGCCATCGCCGCGCCCAGGTACGGATCCTCTCCCGCTCCCTCTACCATGCGCCCCCACCGCGCGTCACGCGCAATGTCCACCATCGGCCCGAAGGTCCACTCAATGCCTGCGGCCCGCGCCTCTCGCGCCGCAACACTCTGTGCCGCCTCCACCATCTTCGGATCCCACGACGAAGCCATTGCAATCGGAGCCGGAAAAATCGTGTGATAGCCATGGATCACATCGAGTCCGAAGAGAATGGGAATGTGCAGCCGCGACTCATCCACCGCAATGTGCTGCCAGCGGTTGATCTCCTTGGGATCCGACACCCACAACACCGATCCAGCCCCGTATTTGCGGACGACTTCCTCAGGCGGCGTGCCAACTTGCTCCTTGAACTCGCCGATGGGAAAGCCCGGCAACTGCGAGAGTTGAGCAATCTTCTCTTCGAGCGTCATTTGCTTCAGCAGATCGCTTGCCCTGGGATGGCTTTGTGCAGAGAGATGAGGTAGGCAAAGCTGCGCGAGAAGAATTAATACTGCGAAATGCGATACTGAGAACGACTCTGACGTGGAGTGCTCTCCGGACATTGTTTTCTCCTTGAAATTTCCTCTGCAGCCGCCCCGCTATTTCGCTGGTCCCTTCGGCGGTTCCGGCGGCGCAGGTGGCTTGGCAAACTTCGCATCGTCCACCGGAACGTTCTGCTTCACTTCGCTCACCTGAATCGTAAACCGCCCACTCGGCCGCGCCAGCGTCCACCGGTACGGAATCTTCACTCCATTCGTATCCCGGTAGTCCGCGTAATCAATCTGTGTTGGCATCCGCCCCAGCGCTGTCTCGCCGAACCGTACCAGTCGCACCAGTAGCCCCGTCTGCTGGTCGAAATATAGCCGGATCGGCGGCTTCCCCTCGCGCTCGCCCACGACGACATACGTTTCCTCATCGCCAACCTTCTCCGTCCCGCGCACTTGCACCTTGGTGAAAATTCGCCTCAGATGTGTGGCCAGATGCAGATCCGCATCAATCGACGCCCCATCCAGATCGCCCCCATGCATCTCGCGCAACGGACGCCCCGGCGTCCCCAGCCATCCGTCATGTCCATCGAATGCCGTCACGCTGTCTCCCTCCGGCATGTGCGTAAACGAAATCCGCTTGTCTGGATCTTTCGAATAAATATCGATCGCCAGCGATTTCCCGCCAAACTCGATCGTCCCTTTCATTATGCGGCTGGTAACCTTCTCGATCGCCGCCGCGCCGCCGGAAGCCTGCACATATTTATCGAGCAGTTGCTCCCCGCTGGGTCCGGCGTCCTTGGCCTCTTTAGCGTCGCCTTCTGCCTTCTTGGGCTCGCCCATGCCTTCCTTAGGCTCCTCGGTCATCACCACCGGAATCGCCACCGGCGCCGCGCTGCCGCGATGGCACGAGTAGCAGGTCACTTCCCGGTATCCCTCAAAATTGTCTTTGTTGATGGCAAACATCATCTCCATCATCTTCCGCGCAGTCGCCTTCGGCTTCTTGTCATCCTTTTCAAACGCGCCCTGCACATGGCAGAAATCGCACTCCACGCCTAGCGACGCCGTGATGAACTGCATGGTCGGAAATATCTGGTCCGCCGGAACTCCCTTGAGCACCTGAATGTTCTTGAACTGCTCCTCCGCCTTCTTCGGCCCCGGTGCACCCGCAGTCTGCCCCGTCCCACCCGACTGCGCCTTCACCCCATTGACCACAAACCCGCAGATCGAGAGAAGTGCCACGATCCCCAGAACCACCGTCCGTTTCGCGCTCATCAATGTTTCGCCTCAGTTGGAATCACGGAAAGTCTAACTCACACCTTGAATCTGCCAACTACCTTTATTGCTTCGATGCCTCTCCTCCGTGCCGAACAAAGAATCTCCACTTATCCATCCCTGCCGGCACCGCCACATCAAAAAACCCTACCATCATCTCGTCCGAAGTCTGATCTCCCCACGTCACCGTCTTCGCCGGATCGGGATTATGCGGATTATTCTTCGAATTGTCATACCACGCGATCGCTCGCAGCCGCGTTCCCGCCTTCAACACCCGCGCCTCCGCCAGCCGGTAACTCAACTGCCAGTGAAAGTGATAGTTCACCCGCAGCAACACTTCCACGCTGCCATCGTCATGCACAATGTCGTACTCAAACCGCTTCCCGCGCAGATGCATGTGCGGAAACAGGCTCAACAGCGTCGCGTCGTTGGGCAACGTACCCTGCACGTCCACGCGAAAATCATCCGCCCCGGGCGGAATGATCAGCGCATGATTGTTCAACTGCAGCGTGATCACCCTCTGCTTCGGCGCAGCCTTCGCGAACACCAGACCAATGCTCGTCTGATCCTGGTCCGCCGTCCCATTGGTCGTGTAGTGCATCTGAAACACCAGGTCCGATTCCGCAGGCACAAACTTCGCCATCCCATCCGGCCACTGGTCCGGCGAAATCCCCGGCGCATACACCAGCAACAAATCGCTGGTCGTCTCGTGCGCCTCGCGCCGCTCCAGCGGATCGTTCAGCGTCGACGCCGTAAACGGCTGTCCCACAGGCGCGTGCCGCAACCACTGCGAGTCCGGCGGACGAATATACACCACCGCATGATGCACATGCGCTGGACTCCCCGGCCGGAACTCCGACATCTGCACCCACCGGTCCTCCGTGAAATGCGTCGGAACAATCTCGTACGTGTACTCCACCTCGCGCTGTGCCGGGATCGGCACCGCCTTAGGCATTTTCACCACGAGATCGGGCTGCGGGATATTCCATCCCTCCGCCCACTTTCGCGGAGTAGGAGCATCGTGCGTATCCCCCGCAGGCGCGCCCGCCTGCGCCCACGCCGAAATCACAGCAATCTGCTGCTCCGTCAAAGAAGCATCGTCAGCAAAGTGCCCATACCGCGGATCGGCAAACCACGGCGGCATCATCTTCATCTCCACTGCGTGCGCCATCGCCCGCGCCCATGGCCGCGTCTGCTCGTAAATCACCAGCGGCATCGGCGCAACCTCGCCCGCCCGATGACAACTCTGGCAGTGATCCTGCAGGATCGGCAGCACATCCCTATAAAAGGTGGGCGAAGCGGAGGTTGTTCCCGTCTTCTGCGAGGCAGCAGCACCAAAGATGGCCAGCCCCGCAGCCGCCAGCACGCCGATCAGCCTGTGCGCCATGCAGTGATTCTACAAGCTCAGGTTTTTCCTCTGTGTGCTCTGTGTCCTCTGTGGTTCAGTCTTGATCTTCCGCGCACAGCACGCACCGCCCCAAAAATGCTACAGTCAACAGTTCATGTCTGCCCCCAATTCCAGCTTCGTTCGCGCCTGCAAGTCCCAGCCCGTCGACCGCACTCCCGTCTGGTTCATGCGCCAGGCCGGACGCTACATGCCCGAGTATCGCGCCGTCCGCAAGCAACACTCACTGCTCGAAATCTGCAAGAAGCCCGAGTTAGCCGCGGAAGTCACGATTACCGCCGCGGAATTCCTCGGAGTCGATGCCGCCATCATCTTCGCCGACCTGCTGTTGCCCCTCGAAGTGATGGGCCTGCCTTTTCATTTCTCCGCCGGAGAAGGTCCCGTCATCGAGAAGCCCGTGCGCAGCAAGGAAGACATCGCAAACCTGCGCACCGACCGCGCCGCCGAACTCGGCTATGTTTCCGAAGCCGTGGCCCTGGTCGCGAAGCATTTCGCCAACCGCGTCCCCGTCATCGGATTCTGCGGTGCCCCCTTCACCCTCGCCAGCTACATGATCGAAGGCGGAGGCTCGCGCAACTACATCCAAGCCAAGAAGATGATGTACAACTCCCCCACCGATTGGGACGCGCTCATGCGCAAATTGGTCACTGTCACCACCGCCTACTCCGCCGAGCAGGTGCGCGCCGGCGCCGACGTCATCCAGATTTTCGACAGTTGGGTCGGCTGCCTCAGCGTAGAAGATTATCGCCGCTACGTGCTCCCGCATGTCACCGGCATGGTGAAGCAGTTGCAGAAAACCGGCGCGCCCATCATTTATTTCGGCACCGACAGCGCCACGCTCTTGCCCGCCATGAAAGAAACTGCAGCCGACGTGATCGGACTCGACTGGCGCATCCCGCTGGATGAGGGTTGGAGCCGCCTCGACCACAAAACCGCGGTGCAGGGAAATCTTGATCCGGTGTTGTTGTTTGCCGACTGGAAAGAACTAAAGCCGCGCGCCGGAGACATTCTGCGCCGCGCCGCCGGACGCCCCGGCCACATCTTCAATCTCGGCCATGGCATCCTGCCCGAAACTCCAGTCGAGAATGTGAAAAACCTGGCCCGCTTCGTGCAAGAGTATTCCGTGCCCAAGCGCTAGGCGCCGCGACCGATTTTGATTCGTTTCAGGGCTCGCCTTTAGACGAGCCGTAGGATTGTCAAAACCGCTTCCGGCTTGAGTCGCTGGGTTTCGCCGAACGCAGGGAGCGATTTTTCAACTCTCTCATGACTCGCATCGCCATCATCGGTGGAGGCATCTCCGGACTCGCCGCCGCCTTCGCCCTCGAGGAGCACCGCCGCGCCGGCGCTACCGTCGACTATGTCCTCTACGAATCGTCCCCGCGTCTCGGCGGCGTCCTCCGCACTGAACACATCGACGGATGCCTCGTCGAGGCCGGCCCCGATTCCTTCATCACCGAAAAGCCCTGGGCCACCGATCTCGCGCGCGCCCTCGGACTTGGCGACGAGCTCATCGGCTCGAACGACGCCGACCGCAAAACCTACGTCCTCACCCGTGGCCGCCTCGTCGAAATGCCCGACGGCCTGATGTTCATGGTCCCCACAAAAATCCTGCCCACCGGCCTCTCGCCGCTCTTCTCGTGGAAGACCAAGCTGCGCATGACGCAAGAGCTATTCCACCCGCCGCGAGCCGTCGATCGTGACGAGTCCGTCGCGTCCTTCGTCGAACGCCACTATGGCTCCGAGATGGTCGACCGCCTCGCCGACCCGCTCCTGTCCGGCGTCTACGGCGGAGAAGCTGCCAGCCTCAGTGTCCGCGCCGTCCTCCCCCGCTTCGCGGAAATGGAGCGTACCCACGGTAGTCTCGGCCGCGCCATGCTTGCCGCGCGCAAGAAAATGTCAAAGGGACCACGCAAGCCCGCACCACCACTGTTCACTTCGTTGAAAAACGGCATGCAGTACCTTGCCGAGACCGTTGTCTCCCGCCTCACCCCGACGTCGCTACTCATCAACGCTCCGGTGCAAGCCATTCAGCGCGAAGCCGGAAGCTGGGTTGTCTCAGCCGGATTGCAATCCGACCAGTTCGATTCCATCATCCTCGCTCTGCCCGCCCCCGCAGCCGCCAACGTGCTTCGACTCGCTAGTCCTGAACTCTCCGCGGAACTCGCCGCCATCCAATATAGCTCCTCCATCACAGTGGGCCTGGGCTACGATCGCGAAGTGCGCCAGTCTCTTCCCCCCGGCTTCGGATTCCTCGTGCCCCGCAGCGAAGGCAAGCGCCTTCTGGCCGCCACCTTCGTTCACAACAAGTTCCCCCACCGCGCTCCGGAAGACCGCGCCCTGCTGCGTTGCTTTTTCGCTGGATCGAATGCGGAAAACGTCTGGCCGCTCGCCGACGATCAGATCATCGCCATCGTGCGCAACGAGCTACAGCAAATCCTCGGCCTGCGCGCCGAGCCTCTCTTCGCCAGCGTCTACAAATGGAAGTCCGCGATGGCGCAATACGGCGTTGGACATCTCGATCGCCTTGACCGCATCGAACGCCTGCGCCAGCAGTTGCCCGGCCTCGCCCTCGCCGGGAACGCCTATCGCGGCATCGGCGTCCCCGATTGCATCCGTTCGGGAAGCGCGGCCGCAAAGCAACTCGTAGAGACGTAGCTTGCTACGTCTCTAGCCCACGAAGGCCTATGGGGCGACAGCCGCCTCGGCTGTCCCGGCAGGACGAAGTCCGCCGGCTCGAGTCGAAGTGCGATGAGCCCTGGTTGCTCGCTGAAATAAATAAGGGCCAGCAACAATACTGAATTGTTGCTGGCCCCTTGTCTTGAGTGACAACCGATCCTAAGCGCTAACCTGCGATTCCGGCGCAGCCGCCTTTTCGTAGAGAACGTCACCCTCCGGATTCCGCGGTCGCGCCTTGCGTCCAAACACGGCTTCCTTCACCAGCTTGAAAATGGTATGCCGGTTTTGCGCCACCATCTTCACCCAGGCCATCTTCCCTAGCATCGGGAAATAGATTCCGCGGAAACACATCCGCGCCAGGAAGATGTTGATGCGATACCCCAGTGGCTGGTCATCCAGCGAGTCGACAGCCTGGGCCAGCGCCTCCGGACTGTAGGCGTGCTCCCATCCATACTTCACCTCCGCATGAGCCTCTTCGATGCTCATCTTTAGCGGAGTGTGCGCCATGGCGAACGGGATAAACTCCTGCCAGTGTTTCACACGCGTCAGCCGCCCCGCAGCCTCCAGCCGCTTGTACAGCGGTGTTGCCGGCAACGGAGTCAGCAGCCCAAAAATAGGCAGCCCCGGCGGCCACGTGCGCACCTGCGAGAGTGTTCGCTCACCCACGCCTACCGTGTCATTGTCCATGCCAAAAATAAACGACGTGATCGCATAGACATTGCGTTTCGCCAACCGCTCCAGCACCTCGGCGTACTCACCGGGCTTGTTGAATCCTTTGTTCACATCTTTCAGGTTTGCCGGATCGATCGACTCCATCCCGATGAACACCCACTTGCCCCCGGACGCCGCGATCAGGTCCACCAGTTCCTCGTCGCGCAGCAAGTTGGCGCTGATCTGCGCCACCCAATGCATCTGCGCTCCAGCGGCAATAATGTCCCGCAGCAGCGACTTGGTGCGCTTCACATTGATGGCGAAATTGTCATCAATGAAGAAAACCGCCATCTGCCCTTTTTCCTTGCGCGCGCGCGCCTTCAGCAAAAGCAGTTCGTTCACCACGCTCTCGTTAGTCCGAAATCGAATGGAATCGCCGAAGAATCCCGTCACGGTGCAGAACTCGCAGCCGTATGGGCAACCTCTCCCTGACTCGACCGGAATAATGCGAAACGTCCCCCAGCCCGTGCCGACTTTTTTGAGCAGCGGGAACGCGGCCTTGGGCACCAGGTTGAACTGCTCGAGATCAATCGACTCCCACGGAATCACCGGATATTGCTTCAGCGAGGGCTTGCGCTCCTTGCCCGTCTCGTCCACCGGCGTATAGATTTCCTTGAGTTCGCCGCGAGCCGCGTCGTTCACGATCTGCGGCCACGTTTCATCGGCTTCGCCCAGAGCCACCGCATCGGCATGCCTCGGCCCTCCGTCGCGCCCCAGAGCCTCATCCGCCAGTTCGGTGACGTGAGGTCCGCCCATCACGACCTTCACTCCGGTCGCCCGAATCGCATCGGCGATGCGGTACGCTTTGGCAATCATGCGCGTCATCGCGCCAATGCCGACCAGGTCAATTTTCTCGTCGCGGACATACTGCGCGATTTGCGCCTCGTCCATGGGCTTGGCGTTACCGTCGATCAACAGCACCTCATGTCCAGCCGGAGTCAGTGACTGCAGCAGAAACATCCAGAGGTGCGGCATGAAATTGCGAGTTACGCCGTTGTCGGGGTTGTAGAGCAGAATTCTCATGACAAGCTCCCTCCTCGGGGAGTGGACGTGCTTCACCGCACGGAAGCGTCACGAGCGATGCCAAGAAATGGCAAATCTACTTAATCTTTGGTGATGATGTAGATGAGATTTCAGAACCCATGAAATTGTACACCTTCACTGCAAGTGCCGCTGTTCCCAGTCGATTCTCGTCTTGCGCGATACCGAGGAAGTGTTCTCTTTTGAACACAAGCGCTGACTTGGAGCCGCCGCCTATGCGGGCATCGACGTCTTCTTTTCCATCCCCTCGCGCCGCAGGCGCGCTACGACCAGCCGGATTTCTTCGTATGTAATCTCCGGAGGCAGTGCATCTTTCAGCGTCTTCAGGCGCTCCAATCGCTCCAGGCCCAGGCTCGCGCAGGCCGCCTCAATCACTGCCAGTTTGTTTCGATCGATCCACTCCGGACGAAATTCCAATTCGCCTCCCTCCACCAGTCCGGCCACCGCGTTCACCACGGTCGCGAGCTGCCGCCCGCGAATTTGCGCAATCTCTTCGAAGGTCTTGCCCTCGGCAAGGAGTTGCAGGGTCTCTAGCGCCGGAGCCGTCTTCTTCGCGGGCAGTCCAGCCGCCCGCGCGCCTTCGCGATATTGCCGCAGCGCCGAGAGAATGGCTCGCCCATATAGATCAGCTTTGCGTTCTCCCATTCCTGTAACGTTCAGCAGATCCGCGATCGAGGTCGGCTGTACTCGGCATATCTCATCCAGTGAACTATCATGCAGCACGACGTATGCGGGCATGCCTTGTTCCTTGGCGGTCATGCGGCGCCACTCCCGCAGATACTCCCGCAAACCCTGGTCCGCCTCGGCCACTGGACTCGGCGCCATTCGTACGCTACTGGAGACAGGGCTCACCGCGCGGCGCACAACTGCTGGAGTCACCGCTTCGGCCAGCCATTCTGGTGCGGCTCCGCAAACGTCACAGCCTCCACACGACGTCCACTTCGGCGTCTCGCCAAAATGCGTGCAGATCTGGCGGTGGCGGCATTTTCCCGACTCCGCAAAAGCCCGAATCGTGTGGTATCTCTGCCAGGCGCGGTCGCGCTCGGCCGAGTCCAGAATCTGATTCGCAAAATATCCCAGCAAGCCCGCATCCTGCTTCCGCCAAAGCATAACGCAGTCCGCCGGTTTTCCATCGCGCCCCGCGCGGCCCGCCTCCTGATAAAACTGTTCCACCGATTTGGGCAGCGCCAGGTGGATGACCGCGCGCACAGTCGCCTTATTAATCCCCAGTCCGAACGCGATCGTGCCCACCAGCACACGCACTTCATCCGACATCCAGCGTTCCTGATTGCGCCGGCGATCGCTGTTGTCCATCTTGGCGTGATATCCCACCGCCTCAATGCCCTGGTCTTCCAGAAAATCCACCGTCTCTTCCACTTTGTTAATAGTGGGCGAGTAGACGATCACATTCCCCTCGTCGTAATTGCGCAGCGCGGTCACCAGCAGCGCAGTCTGCTCCACGCTGTCGCACTCGCGCACCAAATAGCGCAGGTTCGGACGGTGAAAGCTCGCGATGTACTTGTCGGGATTGCGCAACTCCAGTTGCGCCAGAATGTCGTGCCGCACGTGGCGCGTCGCGCTCGCCGTAAACGCCGCAATCGGACGATCCGGGAACTTTCCCCGCAGCCGGCTCAGCTGCCGGTACTCCGGACGGAACTCATGTCCCCACTCCGAAATGCAATGCGCCTCGTCGATGGCAAAAAATGAGATCGGTACCTGCTGCAGCCATCCCAGCGTGTCGCCGCGCGATAGCCGCTCCGGCGCCAGATACAGCAGTCGGTATGCGCCCTCTCGCGCCTGCCGCGTCACCCGGGTCTGTTCGTCGCTGCTGACGGAACTGTTCAGAACCGCCGCCGGAATCCCCATCTGCGCCAGTTGCGCTGCCTGATCCTGCATCAGCGCAATCAGCGGAGAAATCACCACCGTCGTCTTCCCCGAAACCACTGCGGGCAGCTGATAGCAGAGCGACTTGCCTCCGCCTGTCGGCATCACCACGCAAGTGTCGCGCCCCGCCAGCAGGCTGCGCACAATCCGCTCCTGCAAAGGCCGGAACGCACTGTATCCCCAGTAGCGCCGCAACGGTGTGAGCAGATCCGCTTCTGGAGTCATGGAATGAGTATAGGGTGTGCAGGAAAAGGGTACTTGCAATGCAGCGCTTTTCGCGCCGTTCAACTCCCGAACTGGAATGTACGAAATCCCGAGCGCACTGTCGGTACCCTCGAGATCCTTGTCATTCCGAGGAGCGCAGCGACGAGGGCCTGCCCTGAGCTTGCCGAAGGGAATCTGCTGTCGCCGGCAGCGCCGATGTCCCATGCTCCGCGAGCACTCTCGCGGGGTACATCCGATCAAACGCAATCCAGACCATGGCTATCACCACGAAGCACAACACGCTTCCCTCTGGTCCAACGGACCCTCCGCTGAGCCACTGCGGACCGCGCAGCGACGAACTCAGCAGGTGGCCGGGAGCGACCATTCCGCTGTCGGGCACGGAGTAGAAGTAGGTCTCGCCCCAATCCCATGCCGCGTGAAACCCCACGGCGAACCAGAGATTCCCCGTGCGCCGCAGCGTCAAGCAGAAGAAGAACCCGATGAACGCCGCCGCCAGCAAGCCCGTCCACTGCTCGCCGCCGTTCTGCAGGTGAAACAACCCAAACGCACACGACAGCACCACTGCCGCAGGCCAGAAGCCAATCCCACGCGCCAGCGTGAACTGCGTATATCCCCTTAACAAAAACTCTTCAAACAGTCCCACCAGCAGAAACATCACCGCCCAGAACGCCGCGAACCTCGCCATGCGTGCGCCATGCAGCACAACATTGCCGAACGTGAACCCGTGCAACCCGTAGAGTGCGAACATCAGCACGCTGATTCCGGCAAATCCCCACACTGCGCCAACCCAAAACAACCTACCGAACGTTTGGCGTGCCGGCAACCCGTAGACTCTCCACGGACGCCGCTCGATTCGCGCCAGCACAACCGCCGGAATCACCGCAGCCACCAGAGCGCCGAACTCCTCCAGCATCGCTGACCACAAGCCGCCGGCGCCGAGATCCCGCGACGACGCCAATTGCACAGCCAGCCGGCGCAGTAGATAAGACATCGCGACGTAGAAGGCGAACCCCCAACCTGCGCGCAGTCCTTCCGAGCCCAGAAACAGCGTGTGCGCGTACGAAGGCTGGGTCGCGACCGCAAATTCTGGACCAGACGGCGCGGGCGCTGGACTCGGCTCCGGACTGCTTTCCGTTTTGACATCTAGCTCACTCATCGCAGATCTTTCCCCGCAAACGACCCCCGACATGGTAAAACACTCGGCTCGACCTTATGCGTCCATATTTCACCCGCGAACGCTTCGGCCGTCCGCAGTTTCTCGCGGGATTGCTGCTGCTCGCGTTCCTGGCTCAGGCCTTGTGGCTGGTGCATGCCGAACTGCGCAGCGCTCGAGAACCTGAGGCCTCTGAAGCGGTCCGCATCGGCGAGGGCTGGAAGCAGTGGCACGGCCGGGGCGTCGCCGCCGCTCCCTTTCTGGACGGAGCGGGCGGCAACATGCAAGACCCATTCCGCAGCGAGGACAGCGGCTTTGACACCGAGCATTCGCCGCTGCTCTACCTGGTTTCCGCCGCGCCGTTGCTGGCTTGGCCTCAGGATCTTGCCAGTGATTCCGCCGCGTACTGGCGGTGGCTTCAGCGGATCCCCTTTCTCGCCTGCGGCGTCTTCCTGGGCGCATCGTTGTGGTATGTCGCGCGGCGCCTCTGCAGCAATGCGGGAGGCTTCGTCGCGCTCACCTTCTACTGCTTCTCTCCCTCGCTGATTCAGGCAAGCGCGGTCTGGCACACCGAGCCCGAAATTGCCGCGGCCTGGGGAGCCTTCGGCACCATCTTTACCGCCATCGCGGTCGCACACACGCTTTACGCTCCGCGCGAAGTCGTGCTGTGGAACTGGCGGCGCATCGTGCTGCTCGGAGTCTCCCTCGCCATCGCCGTCGGATCACAATTCTCGCTAATTATCCTCGTTCCCATGGCGCTGGGGTTCCTGCTCTATGTCGCTCCGGTGCGCCGGCAGGCAGCGCTGGTGATCTGGATCGCGGCCTGCGTGGTGGGATTTGCTCTGCTGTTTGCGGCGTACTTTTTCCATCCTCATGCGTTCGCGGAAAGCATGCGCCGCGCCGCTTTCTGGGGAGCGACGTGGCGCGGATTTACCGTCCTCGGAGTCTACAAGCAGGTCGCGGTGCACATTGGACTCGCATGTCCCGTGCTCGCCTTGGCGCTTCCGGTCACGCTGGTGACTTACGCCGCATGGCCGCGCACACGCTACTTCGGCAACACCGCGCCGCTGCTGGTCGCTGTCCTGTTCTTCGCCCTGGGGATGGCGCATCCGGACTTGGCCGGCGCCGGATTTCTACTCGCGGCCATTCCGTTTCTCTTCGTCTTCGTCGCAGGAGTTCTGGCTGACCTGCTGGAGACGAGTTACCGTCCTCTGATAGCAGCCTGCATCGTCGCCCTGCTGGTCATCTACATCGCAATAACCCTGGTCGCCCTAGCCCAAGTCCCACAAGGGTGAGGGAACTAGCCGTCCCGACAGACGCGCCTTCGGCGCAGGCCACACATACGTGGAGAAGTCACTTCCGTCTTGGGGAAGATTACTACTTGATAACCCCACCCCCACCCCCCTCCCCTAGATCTCCTAAAACCTTGAAAACATTAGAGATTTACAAAAATGGTCTGCAAAATATTCATAACAAACGGTTTAGAGGTCAAAATCCTGGAAACAAAGAAGTTAGGCTATGCCTCTGGGCCGAGCCGCGTCCCCATGCCTGTCGATCATCGACAGATAAGTGCGGCGAAGTCAAGGTTGGACGTCACATTCCGTGAGTGGATTCCTGGAAAGCGGTGCATTCCCTCATTTGCCGCAGAGGGCATATCCAAGGAATCAACTGCGGCTTCCAAGAAGTATTTGCAGCCTTACTTGGACGAGTATAGTTTCAGATGAGAGGTCAGCCAGATTTTTTGAGAGCGGTAGTGATCACATGTTGAAACACAAACCAGTGCGCCGGCCCGGACAGGACATTCGAACGCTTCCTACCTACACGATTCCAGAAGCCGCCGCATTTCTCGCCATAAAGCAGAGGACGCTCTTTTCTTGGTACGAGGGGAACGATCCGATTCTGAAGGCATCGGGCCACAACGGCTCAGTTCATCTGCTTTCGTACAGGGACCTCGAGGAAGCTTACAGGATTTATCTGCTACGCGAGAGATTCCACTTTCCGCTGCAATTTGTCAGGCGCTCAATGCGTAATGCCCGCAAGCTGTTCCGCTCCCAACATCCATTACAGCGTGCCGACGCCATCAAGGAATGTTTGCAAGACCTCGTTTACGACAAGCCTGCTCGCGGTGCAAGACCGCGCACTATTACCTCGCTTGGTAAGAAGCCCGGGCAGCAACTCGTGGAGGAAGTAGCAAACATGTTCGCCGAGAGAATAGAGGCTGGACGGTTCATCTTCCCGTGGCGCTTCGCGGCCTCCGATCATCTCAGCCGCCCAGTATCTATGAATCCTCGCATTATGTCTGGACGTTTAGTGGTCACTGGTACGCGCATTCCGGTTACCGTGCTTTGGGGACGCAAGCGCGCTGGAGTGAGGGTTGAGGAAATTGCCAAGGATTACGGCCTTGATACCGACACTGTCGAAAAGGCGCTAACCCACATTGGTATACGTCAAAAAGCGGCGTGAGGAATGTGTCCTCTTTCTTGATGAAGGCTTTTCGGCCGAATCGGTCGCTGTCCGTCTACGGACGGCTGGATTTACTGTTCAGAGATTCCCTGAATGGTTCCTGGATGAGAACGGTCACGTCAGGCGGAACGTAGAAGATCCCGAAGTAATCCGATTCTGTCATAAGACTGGTTGGATGCTCGTGACTAGGGATCATGAAATGAAGAATACCCATCGCGAAGAAATCAAGAAAACCGAAGTTGCGATACTCGCCACCGCCCACAACAGTTCGGAAGATCAAGATGAATGGGTGGCAGCCTTAGTCAATCTCAAGAGTCGCGTCCTTCGGGAGTTCAAGAAGCGAGAACGTCCGTGGTTTGGGACATTCAGCCGAACAGCAAATCTAACGATCGCGACGGTCAGGTGATCCGACTCTGCGGCACCCTCGGGATTTAGGTCCCCGCGAAAGGTTTGGCCAGTCCCGCCTGACGAGAACCTACGACGCGTCTTCCCGGTCCAAGGTTAGAAATTGGGCTAACTCACCTACAGGTACTGCAGCCACCAATCGTTCCTCCTTGCCTTGAGCGCAGCAAACCATCGGCATGCGAAGTACAGCAGCACGATGGTGATCCCCCATACCAGATAAAGAAGGGGAAGGCTCCAGACATAGCCGTCCGGTGGCTCTGGATTGCCCATGGGATGGTTGGTGAAGAGCCATGGGCTGACAAACCCAAGCCGGATCTTCGACACCACGAGGGCGAGCGCGTGGATCAGGGGGATGTGCAGCATGTAGTAGAAGAATGGCACGCGTCCGAAAAGAGTGATTCCACGGGCGACAGCTCCACCGAGGCCCTCAAGCAAGGGGATCAGAGCGATGATGGGGCCCAGCGTCATCAACAGAAAAGAGAGCGACGCCGGGTACTTGCTGGTGTTCAGGAACGAGAACAGCGCGGGCATCGGGGGCGCGCCGTTCCTCCCCTGCGCCGCGGCATGCCACGGACGCGGATCTCCGTACAAGTTGAATCCTCGCAGCACGAGGAAGAGTGCTACGGCCGAGAGTCCGATCGCCAGGCACAGGCGCCGCTTTTGCGCGGGCTCCAAGGCCATGATCTTGCCGAAGGCATAACCTGCCGCCATGACGCCGATCCACGGAATGATTGAGTAAAGCACGATGAGGTTGGGGCCGTTGGAGCCGAACTGGATTGGGCCGGCGAAGAACCCGACATAAAAAAGCTTCCAGAGACCGGAGAGCCGGTTCTGGTCGAGGCCTTCGAGCAGCGCGCCCATGTGCGAATCCATCAGGTTGTGGGCTGCGATGATGACCACACCGATTGTGCCGACCACCGGCAGCGGCAGCTTCACCAATCCGGCCATCAGGATCATGCAGCAGCCAATGACCCAGATGACGCCTGCCATTTCGTAATGCAAAAAGTCGAGATTGAAGGTCCAGGCTACACGGAGAAATGTGAATTCCAGGAAGATGAGCCAAGCGCCCCGAATCAGCAGATACCGCGACAGGTCAGCGTGCTTGCGGCCGTAGAGGAAGATGCTGGTTCCCGCCAGGAAGATAAACGTTGGCGCGCAGAAATGGGTGATCCAGCGGGTGAAAAAGACTCCGGGCGTGGGGCCGCCGGCCGGAACACCCGAAAAAACTCGCACGTGGTCGATTGCCATCAGGATCATCACGGCGCCGCGGATCAGATCGATGGACCCGATGCGGGATTTCGGCGTGGTGTTGACGGCGATTGGAGTGGGAGTGAGGGCAGCACTCATCAGTTTGCTCCGGGGCGCGGGAGCACTTCCTGCACGCTCTCGCAAGGCAGTGACGATGTCTTCGACGCCGGTGGACGAAAGATGTACTGTCGGAAGTGGTTCGCTGGCGCCACTTTTGTTGCCGCCACAGACCTCCGCCGGGACACGATAACACGAGCAGAGAAACGCCGCCACGCGCCAGGCCATTGCGCGAGGCGGGTGGGCGGGGCGCCTCGACGTTAAAGTCGTGTGAAGACTTGGGCGAATCCCCGGTATTCCGTTCGAGTCGGGTGTACAATCTCCCACATTTGTTTCGTCAAGGAGGTCCGTATGACGACATTCACTCTCGTGCACGTCGTGTTGAGCCTGGCGGGGATTGGCTCGGGACTCGTCGTGCTGTATGGAATGCTGCGCAACGAACGGATGGATAGTGGGACGGCGCTGTTTCTGGCGACTACGGTGGCGACGAGCGTGACTGGGTTCTTCTTTCCGTTCCATGAATTCCTGCCGTCTCACGGAGTCGGTATCGTTTCGCTGGTTGTGCTGGCAGTGGCGATCGTGGGGCGCTACGTCCGTCACCTGGCCGGCGGTTGGCGTTCGGCCTATGTGATCAACGCCGCGATTGCGCTCTATCTGAATGTGTTTGTGTTGATCGTGCAGCTTTTCCGGAAGGTCCCGGCCTTGAAAGCGCTGGCTCCGACGCAATCGGAACCGCCGTTCCTGGTTACGCAGATTATCGTGATGGCAGTATTCGTGGTGCTGGGGATATTCGCGGTGAAGCGCTTTCGAGTCGACGCGCCGACGGCTGCGACACTGGCGAAAGCGGCTTAGTGCGGGAATTGCAAAGCGGCGTCGTTGCGCGGACTCGCGTAGGGTGAAGGTGGCGTTAGTTGCTGCGCAGGTCTATGCCCGGCCCTTCTTCCCGGCGGCCGCGGCTTGCTTGCCGGCCGTTTCCCAGGGCCGTTTCGGCCGGTCGACGGTGGCTTTGTCCCGATCCTCGATGCGGTCGTAGTGGTAGGACTCGCTCACGCTGCCGAGCGACTCGTTGTAGAGGCTGGGCAGGCCGAGGGCGACCTTGAGCTCTTCGGCGAAAGAATGCAAGGCTTTCAGGTGGTCGGCGGTGGCCGCGACTTCAGTTTTGGAGGTCTTCAGGAACTGCTGGTATCCGCGGTTGACCAGCTTGGAGATTTCGCTGCCGATCAGATAGCCGGGGTAAGCGAAAATCTTGACGAGATCGTCGGGAGTCTTCTGAATGGCGGCCGACACATTGTATTTGCGCAGGAAGGCGCGGCCGTTGGTGCCGGGTGCGTCGGTTATGTCGAACCCGTTGTCGCGCAGCCAAGCTAGCGCTTCATCGTAGGTTCGTGCTTCAATTGTCTTAGACATTGCTTTTAACTTCAACCTTTCCTTGCCGGCGTACGTTCGTCTATTAGATGCAGGGTTTATAAGGACCGAGCGTAACTTTACAGGGGCCGCATCGCCGGGCGAACCTTATTCATCTAACAAAGTACTACATACCGCGTTTGTGATCCCATAGCACATTACGTTGGTCACGGCGATTCGGTTCAAATATGGCGTACGGCTCCACCAAAATGACGGCAATCTCTACTCACGCACAGCCCAGCGCACCGCAGGATATGGCGTCAGGACTGGGCGAAACGCTGGGCCAGAGCCTGATCGATCGCATCGGAAATACTCCACTTCTGCGCCTGGACGCGCTGACCGGTGACCTGCCGGGCGTAGCACTTCTGGGTAAGGCCGAATGGTACAACCCGGGCGGATCGGTCAAGGATCGCGCCGCGTCGAACATCGTGTCCGAGGCGCGGCGGAGCGGGCAACTGCGCGCGGGAAAGATCCTGCTGGACGCGACCAGCGGCAATACTGGCATCGCTTATGCCATGCTGGGCGCGGCTGAAGGATTCCCAGTCACGCTGTGCATGCCGCAAAATGTGTCGCGGGAGCGCAAGCAGATCCTGCAGGGCTACGGTGCGAACATCCTCTATACCGATCCGGGCGACGGGTCGGACGGCGCGATTCGCCTGGCGCGCGAGCTGGCCAGCAAGCATCCAGAGCAGTATTTTTATGCCGACCAGTATTCGAACGAAGCCAACTGGAAGGCGCACTATCACGGCACGGCCAACGAGATTTGGCAGCAGACCCAGGGACGCGTGACTCACTTTGTCTCGATGCTCGGGACGAGCGGCACATTCATGGGAACGACCCGGCGGCTGAAGGAACTGAATCCGGCGGTGAAGTGCATTTCGCTGCAGCCGGACTCGTCGTTTCACGGGATTGAAGGCGCCAAACACATGGCCACCGCGATCGTGCCCAGGATTTACGATGCGACACTGGCGGACCAGAATCTCGAGATTGCCACCGAAGACGCCTACGCCATGGCGCGGCAAATGTCGCGCGGTGCCGGATTGCTAGTGGGGATCTCGGCCGCCGCTGCGGTGGTGGGATGCCTGAAGATCGCCCGCGACCTTCCACTGAAGCGAGGACAGGAAGCGGTGGTGGTGACCATCCTGTGCGATTCGGGCGACAAGTATTTGAGCGAGAGATTCTGGAGCGAAGGGTGAAATTGTCGATCAGAAAGATCGCGGGTGCCCCATCCGAGCCGCGTTCTTTGCGGCTAGGGTGGGGATCTTGACTCCAGTCGACCCGGCACCGCAAAACCTCGTCAAATGCTGAAACTCACCCGCCAAGATTACGACGCCCTCCGCCGCCACGGCGAAGAGACCTATCCCCACGAATGCTGCGGCGTCCTTCTTGGCCGCGTGGACGACGATGGCGCCCGCACCACTACATCAACCGCTCGTGCTGGCAACACCCGGACTGATTCCGCCCACAACCGCTACAACATCGATCCGCGCGAACTGGTGCGGATCCAACGCCAAGGCCGCGAGCGCGGCGAAGATATCATCGGCTTCTACCATTCTCATCCGGACCATCCCGCTCGCTGGTCGTCCACCGACCTGGCTGAAGCGCACTGGTTCGGGTGCTCCTACGTCATCACCAGCGTGGAAAAAGGGAAGGCCGCGATCACGAACTCCTTCGAACTGACCGGGTCGGACGAAAGCGACAAGCGGCTGGTGGATGAGAAGATCGACCTCGCCTAGCCCAGAAAATGGTTATGTGGAGACAGCCGCCTTCGGCTGTCCGTCGAGCAGCTCGACGAGTGTCGATCCCTCAAAATCTGAGAAGCAAGACTTCTGAGTCTCCATTCCGGACGGACAGCCGAAAGCCTGCCCTGAGCCTGTCGAAGGGGCGGCTGTCCCCACATGAGTTTCATGGCTGCGATATTCGAATGCCTTGTCCCGCGCCGATTGTGCGTGATTTTCACACCTGCACAATGAATTCTTGCAGTGGCGTCACATTGATCCGTGTGAATGCAGCGGGCGCAACTCTGCGCTGGGCGCGGGGTCTGCGAGAAGGGCTTTGCGGGTCTGCACCAAATCCGGTCATGGGGTTGTGGACGGGCTGCACACGATTGAAAATGCAGATAGTTACAAGCTGCGATTTTTCGTTGACTGGGAAAATAGAAGGAGTACAACAAGATCGTTCTTTGACAGCTTCTTAAGTTTTTCCGGTTGGTGCGGCGTCCGGGGCTCAAGCGGAGTCACTTTCTTACCGCGAGGTGAGAAGGAGGGCGAGCAAGGGTCTATAGCTAAGCGCTGGTCGAGGAGAACAGGGAAGAAATGTTGAAGGCAAGATAGAGTTCCGAGGCGTAGGGTAGATTTATCCGGTTGGCGGTGAGCCCGGAGCCCAAGCGAAGATCGCGCGGTGCAGCCCGCAAGGGAAGTACTGAGAGCAGGTCAAGCAAGGGTCAAACGCGAGCTACTGGCCGAGACGAATGGACCTTACATTACCTCGGAACTCTTATTTGTTGCAGCTCTCAGCTCTTAGCTACCCCACCTTTGACCGTCCCCAAGCGTTGTCATGCTGAGCGCAGCAGCGAGGAGAGCGAAGCGATCCTCACTGCGGAGTCGAAGCATCCCTACCTTCGAAACACTCTGAACTTGGTCGTGAAACGCGCCTCTATCTGTGAAACTGAAGAGCAGTGCCCTTCACTTCGCCGCATTCCCCGGACCACCAACCTGGATGATCCTGGGAATCCGCTGCTCCAGCGGCGGCAGGGCGGGGAACGCCGCGTGCGGCTCGCTCTGATACCAGTAGGCGACCGAGAAAACATTATCCGACCGAACATTGGCGTGCCCATGTTCAATGGTGGCGCGCAGCGACTTGGTGAACGGAATCGGAGAATCCAGATGGAAGCGATAGACCGAGGAGCGCCCGCCAGCGACTTCCTGTCCGACTACCGGCGCGCCGAGTAATCCATAGGAAAATGCGTGGCCGCCAAAGTCCCATGCTCCCAGAAAATAGTCTTCCGAACCGGTTCCGTTAATCGACGGCGTGGTCTCTCCGTCAACGAAGAACATGTCATCGCCCTCGCCCCACCAGCCATCCTGATTCTGCAAAACCGACATGGTCACGCCGACGAAGTGGCCACGGCCCGTCGCTTCCATCCAGACGTAGTTGCCCTCGCCATTGAGATTCTTCTTGTCATTGACGATCGGATCGCCGTTGGATGTCCACTGATTGGTCCAGCCATGCGCCGGGGCGGCTTGCCGATACTGCGCATGGAAGTAAAGCAGATCCGTAGGCACAGCCTTGTTATAGGCACGATAGTCGATATTGAAATAAAAGGCGTCGGTCTGGCGGCCGCCCTCGTTGGTGACAGTAATGCGCGCATGCTTCTGGAAGGGCATGGGGAAGAAGCTGTTCAGAGCCTTGTCGGAACCGACTGCGAGGGGGAGCGACTGATAGAGGTGGTAGTCTCCGAGCCCGAGCCCAAAGAAGTCTCCGATGGGAGTCTCAACGCTTGGCGCGGGCTCGCCATCCCAATACATGCGCAGCACCAACGCCTTGAGATGGTTGGGATCGTCGCTGGCGATCGTGACCCAGACATGGCTGATCAGGCCGGGGCCAGCTTCGTCGAGCAGCGTGAGCATTGCTCCAGGCGCGATGCTGCGAGCGTCCGCATTTCCGCCACTGCGGTCGTAGCTGGAGGCTCGCTTCTGAACGTAGTCTTTGGCCTGGGGAAGGGTAGAGATCCAGGTGTCCGGGTCCTGCGAGAGTAAGGGGACCGTCAAACAGCAGAAAGAGAACAACACCAGCAGTCGTCTCATCGAGTCTCCGATCGGGCCGGGGCAATTCGCACGAGCATGCCCGTCCGCGAATATTCTCCAGCCCCGAGTTTACTGTACGACCACAATCACATTGGTGTTGTGAATGATTCCGTTGGCCGTACCGCTTACCGCCACAGTGTAAGTCACACCAGCGGTCGATTGCGCCGGAGGCGGTGGGGCACCGTTTTGGAACTCCCACCTCCACCTCCGCCACAACTGACAGCCAGCAAGGTCGCAAGGAAAACGAGGCCGACGATCGTCCTGTGCCGGAGCGTGCTGTGCCGGAGCTTGCGATTGAGGAATCCGCCGGCAATAAAACCGGCAAAGACAAGAATTCCTTGCGCGCCCAGCCAGCCAAATTGTCCTGGTCGGGTAGGCGGAGCGAGAGCGGAGGTCTGAGCGGGTGCAGTGATGGTGAGTGTCGCCGTTGCCTGTCCGTTCAGCGTGGCACTGGAGGGGTCCACGGAGCAGCTGATTTTGTTCGAAGACGGGGTGCAGCTCAAATTTACCGCCCCACTGAAGCCCGCCAGGGAAGCCATGTTCAGGCCAACAGTTCCCGAGCTTCCGGACTTGATGGTGATCTGGGGAATCTGCGGCGCAAAAAAGAAGTCAGGAGTGTTCGGAACGACGTAGTTAAAATTCATCGTCGTGCTGGACGCCCGGTAGACGCTGTCACCGGAGTACACAGCAGTGATCTGGTTCGGACCATATTCAAAAAATGATGCCGAAGCCGGCCCCGAGGTGCCTGCAGAGCTGTTTGGGCCGGACGGGGTAAGGCCGACGGGGAAGTCCTCCATGGCGTCGTCGTACACCGTGATGGTTCCGGTAGGAGGCACGGATCCGCCAGTCACAGCGACCGTGAAAATTGTGTATGTGCCCGTGAAAGGGCCGTAATACGTAAGGAATGGGGGATTGGCAGAGACGGTAGTGGTTGTAGGAAGCAGCGGACTCGGCGGAGTCGCCGCAACCACGGTCATATTCCCGAAGAGACTGCCGACCGTGGTTGCGGCCACAAAGTTCGCGTCGCCGGCATACGTAGCCGAGAGAGGGTAGGAGCCCGCCGGGAGGTTCTGAAACACGGCATGGCCTACCTGTACAGTGTTCCCAGCTCGTCCCATCGATGCCGGAGAAAGTGTGACGGTCTGGGTCAGCGAGCCGAGGTTCACCGTGACCGTGCCGGTGGGATATTGGCAACTTTGGCCTTCAAGTCGTACTTCCACTACAAGATTGTCTCCGGCGCTGAAAGTACAGGCGCCAGACGACCCGCAGAGTCCGCCTGGCCACGCATAGAGATACGTTGTTCCCTGGGACACGGTGTAGGTAAAGGGCGCGGCTGTCGACGGAGCGTAGCTGGTGTCGCCCGAGTAGTTGGCACCAAGACTGTGAGAGCCAGCGCCAACCACTCCGGGGGGAACCCAGGTTGCGGTGCTTCCGGCATTCAACGCACCCGACTTGATGGTCTGGCCATCCAGAGTGAAGGCTACCGTCCCTGTAGACTTCGGAGACGATCTGACATCCACCACAATTGGAAAGTCCGGTCGAATGACTGTTCCATTCGCAATGGGCGTGGCATCTGACGGCAAATAAGAGAAGGACGGCAAAATCGAGTGGCATGCGATCGTGGGATCGAAAAACCCGCCAGGGTAACCCATGTAATACGTCGACAGGCCGAGATTGCTGCTGGCGGAAGTAACCGTCACATTCTGCAATTCGGACTTGCTGCTGGCAAAGGTTCCGTCGCCGCCGTACTCGGCCCACACCTGATAGCTGCCGCCGGGGAGACCACTCAAGCTGCCACTGACCGAACCGTCGCCGGCGATTTTCAGAACACCTTGTCCCGAGCTCCAGGGCGCTGACGAGTTCGTCAGAATCGAAACATCTCCCTGCGGACTGCCACTGCCCGAAGACGGTTTGACATCCACCGTAAAGGTGATTGGCACGCCGTGAGCCACGGAAGCTGGGGAAACCCAGAGTGTAGTCGTGGTGGGTTCCGAAGTAATCGAGTTCCAGGAGTTGACCAGAACACTGGCATCCACGGAGCCAAGGCCGCTGGCGAGATCGTACCCGGCCCCGGCAGGGTACTTCTGTAGAGAATTCAAGCTGTCGCCGGTGTCGAGTGAGCAGTTGGGCGTCCCTTGCACGCACGGCATGTTAATGCTGCCGAGAGTAACGTCATGAAAGGCGCTCGGTTTTTGGTGTGCCAATGGGTAGAGGGTGAAATTCGCCTGCCCTTGCCGGCCGTACTTCTGATTCACCAACGCCATAATGGCAGCCATGGCCGGCGTTGAAGCCGAGGTTCCACCGACCACCGTGACCGTTACACCACCACTTTGATCGACAACACAGTCGCCGGGAAAAGCGCAAATGGGATACGCGCTCCAATTGGTGCCGTTCGCCGCAAACAGAGAGATGTCGGGAATGTCGCGCACGCCGTCGCTGGGGACGCCCGTTCCATTCTGCCAACTGGGCTTTGCATATCCATAAACGGATCCCGAGACCGGATTGCAGGAGAAAGGAAGCGCTGCCCCTTGCGGGGAAACGGAGGAATTGACACAACCGCTGGCGCCACCGCCCGCGGCGGGAATCGCTACCGCTGTCGATGGGACATAGGGGCCGGTGGTGTTGAGTCCAAACGCGGTGTCCCAGGGCTGCTCCGGCAGAGGCGCTTTCAATGAGCCCTCGTTGGAATCGTTGGTCTGGTTCCACAGGGTGGAGGCGCTCGCGCCACCGGAGGCGTAGTCGCTGTAGTAGAAGTCCGTGCCGCCGACGGCGACATTCCACGGCGTGGACGCGAGACCATTCACCGCCAACCCAAACGCAACGATCCACTGACCGTTGCCATCGTCGCAACCTGCCGAGCCGCTGTCGCCACTCGAAACCAGCACGGTTTGTCCCTGAGCCGCGGCTTGTGCCCAGAGGCCCAACCAAAGAGCATTGCCCGCTTGCTGCAGAAAGCCCTCGCAGTTTCCAAAGCTCACACTTAAAACACTGGCCTGATTGTCTTCCACGGCTCGCAATGCGGCCAAGTACAACGGGTCCTGCACCAGGCTGCCCGCGCTGACGTAGAGGTTCACCGTAGCACCGGGAGCTACTGCTCCAGCCTCTTCGATGTCCAGATACGCCTCAACGGAAACGCCGGGAAGCGTCCCAGGATCGTCGCCATCGATCACTAACTGCGGGACCGTACTGGAGAGGCCGAACAGGCGCTGATAGGCACCGACGAGACTGAGATCAACGTTGGATTCGTTGATGATCCCGATGGTCTGTCCTGTCCCACTCAGACCGGCCTGGTACAGCGGCGCCAGATCGTACTGGGTGGTGAAGTCCTCGGGAGCGACAGCGTAAAACGTCGGGGCGCCGTTGATGGGGATGGTCCATTGCGGAGTGGTCTTGTTCGTCGCTCTTGTGTACAAGGCCGGGCCCAGCACTCGAAGTTGAGGCTTGGCGCGGAAGTTGTTGAGCGGAGAAATACCGGCCACGAGAGGAGCGAGCGCTTCTGGAATGGAAATTTCGGTCGCGTTCGCGTAGTGGGATTCTCCGTCGACTCTGTATTGGTGGATCTGGGTATGGAAGGCATCACTTAGCTGACGCACCGTCCCTGAGAACTCGATCACCTGCTTGCTCTTGCTGATTCTCGGCACGATGAACCCGTGCGACCTGAGCCAGCCCGTCGCGGTCTGAAGGTCTGCCTCGGAGGCACCGAATTGATCGCCGAACTGTTGCGGCGTCAGCCAGTGGTGATAGCCAGGAGATCCGCGCCGGTGAACATTGTCCAGAAAATCCCGAAGCGCCGCCTCGCGCTCCGGTGGCCGGTGCAAGAGCAACAGCATGCGATCCGCGGCGAACGAATCAGGAACCGTGCCCAGGTCATGACCAGCCTGCGCCAGGGGATGGACGCTGCCGTCAAGCGTCACCAGTTTCGACTCGTCGATGGGCGCGGCAATGAGCGGCGTCGACGAGGAGGAAAGCCCGGTAGCCGGGTTCTGCGAGAGGACTGGGACGGTCAAAAAGCAGAGAAAGAGGAACACCAGCAGTCGTCTCATCGCGCCCTCCGCGGATCGCAAACTGCGAATAGTTACGCCCCTCGCGACTATTTCTCCCGAACGGTGCTGATGTTGTCAATCATGCCCGCACCAGGGACTCAGCCTATTGGACGTGGCTCACGCAGAGATGTGATGAAAATCACCGCAGGGGAAAGGCATAACAGAGTGTGTTTCCGTGTTTCTTCTGCCGGTTGTTGCCATCTTGGTCGCAGATGAATGCCGCAATACCAGTTGCCGTTCTTCTTTAAGCAATGGGGCGGCGTGAGGAAAGCGAAAGCGGCAGGCTATGTTTACTCAACCGCAGATCTGAATTCGTTAGGCAGAGTAGATTCTCGGCAAGTCGTCGCACTCATCACAGCGGTATATTCCCATGCTTCTTCGGCGGGTTCTTGTCGCGCTTGGTTTCCAGCATGGCCAGCGCCTGAATCAACTTCTTGCGCGTTTCCCGCGGCTGGATGACGGAGTCCACGAACCCGTGGTCGGCAGCCACGTAGGGGTTCGCGAAGCGGTCGCGGAATTCTTCGATCTTCTCGCGGCGTATTTGTTCGCGGTTCGCCGCGGCGTCGAGTTCGCGTTTGTAGACGATATCGACTGCCCCTTCCGGTCCCATGACTGCGATCTCCGCGGTCGGCCACGCGTAATTCACATCCGTGCGGATGTGTTTCGACGCCATCACGCAATAGGCTCCGCCATACGCCTTGCGCGTAATCACGGTGACCTTCGGGACGGTGGCCTCGGCGAAGGCGAAGAGCAGCTTGGCGCCGTGCTTGATGATGCCGCCGTATTCCTGCGCTGTGCCGGGTAAGAATCCTGGCACATCCTCAAACGTTACCAGCGGAATGTTGAAGCAGTCGCAGAAGCGCACGAAGCGCGCGCCTTTGACCGACGCATTGATGTCGAGCGTCCCGGCCAGCACCGCCGGCTGGTTCGCCACAATGCCCACGCTCCGCCCGTCCAGCCGCGCGAACCCCACGACGATATTCTTGGCGTAGTGTTCCTGCACCTCGAAAAAATACCCGTCGTCGACCACGGCGTGAATTACATCTTTGATGTCGTAAGGCTGGTTCGATTGGGCGGGGACGATCTTGTCGAGTGCCGTGTCGGCCCGGTCAATGGGATCGGTCGAGGCCTTGCGCGGAGGATCGTCGAGATTGTTCGACGGCACAAAGCTCAACAGCTCGCGCACCATCGAGAGACATTCCGCGTCGTCGTGCGCCAGAAAGTGCGCCACGCCCGAGGTTTCGTTGTGCGTCATGGCGCCGCCGAGCTGCTCCTTAGTGACTTCTTCCAGAGTCACGGTTTTGATGACGTCGGGCCCGGTAATAAACATGTAGGAAGTCTTGTCAACCATGAGCACGAAGTCGGTGATGGCGGGCGAGTAGACGGCGCCCCCCGCGCAAGGCCCCATGATCGCCGAAATCTGCGGCACGACTCCGCTGTACAAGGTGTTGCGCAGAAAAATGTCGGCGTAGCCGGCCAGCGACATCACGCCTTCCTGAATGCGCGCGCCCCCGGAATCGTTCAACCCAATGACCGGCGCCCCCATCTTGGCTGCCAGATCCATGATCTTCACGATCTTCGCGGCGTTGGTTTCCGAGAGCGAGCCGCCGAACACAGTGAAGTCCTGCGCAAAAACGTAGACCAGGCGGCCTTCGATGCGGCCGTATCCGGTGATGAATCCGTCGCCGTAGATTCTCTGCTCGGCCATGCCGAAGTCGTTGCAGCGGTGGGTGACGAGTTTGTCAGTTTCCTCGAACGTGCCCTCGTCGAGCAGGAACTCGATGCGCTCGCGGGCCGACATCTTGCCCTCTTTGTGCTGGCGCTCGCGCCGTTTCGCGCCACCACCGTCTTCGGCGAGCTGGTTGCGTTTCTTGAGCTCGGCGAGCTTCTGTTCGAAATCCATGGGCCGAAATTATAGCGGTTGGGACGGCGCGGCGGTATGAGCCGGATCACGGCGCCCGTGAGCTTATGGACGGTTCCTGCGGTACACTGCCCTCAATGTCTTCCCTCACCGACCAGATGGGCTTTAGCTTCCGTCCGCCGGAGCGCCGGGTGTGGAAAGTGCGCGATCTGGTCGCGGCGGTGCGTTCGCACATTGAACGCGAGTATTCCGACGCGTGGGTGGAAGGCGAGATCTCGAATTTCCGCGCGCCCGATTCCGGGCATCTTTATTTCACGCTGAAAGACGGCAATGCGCAGATTCGCGTAGTCATGTTCCGGTCATCCGCGCGGCTGCTGCGGTTTCGTCCGGCGGACGGCTTACAGGTGATCGTTCGTGGGCGCGTGACCGTGTATGAAGATCGCGGCGAGCTGCAGATCTCGGCGGAGTACATCGAGCCCAAGGGCGCTGGGTCTCTGCAGTTGGCCTTTGAGCAACTCAAGGCCAAACTGGAGGCAGAAGGACTGTTTGCGGCGGAGCGCAAGAAACCGATCCCGTCGCTGCCGACGCGTATCGGTATTGTGACCTCGGCGCAGGCGGCCGCGCTCCGCGACATTTTGAATGTGATCGAGCGGAGGCATCATTCGGTGAATGTGCTGATTTATCCGGCACAAGTGCAGGGCGACGCTGCTGCGCACGAGGTGGCGGCGGGCATTCGTTTTTTCAACCAGCACGACAATGTTGACGTGATTGTGGTCGCGCGCGGCGGCGGCTCTGCGGAGGATCTGGCTGCTTTCAATGACGAAGCCCTGGCGCGAATGGTCGCCGCGTCTGAAATTCCCGTGATTTCCGCGGTGGGACACGAAACCGATTTCACAATTGTGGATTTCGTGGCCGATCTGCGTGCTCCCACGCCTTCAGCGGCGGCGGAACTGGTGATCCGTTCACGACAGGAAGTAGAAGATCATGCGGCCGCGTTGCGCGAGCGCCTCAGCCGGGCCATGCGCTACCGACTGCTGATGGGCCGCCAGGCCTTGACCGAACGCGCGCAGCACGGCGCGTTCGCGCGCATGATGGAACTCATCCGCCAGCGCCAACAGAAGCTCGACGATCTGACTCATCGAATGGAACTTGCCGAGCGCCAACTGCTGGAGCTAATGCGCCGCCGTTGGGAACTGACGTCGGCCGCCGTGCGGCATTACGACTTGCGCCTGGTGCTCTCGGGAATGCGGAAAGAATTGGAGAGTGGGACCGCGGCCCTGACCGCGGTGATGCGGAATGTACTGCTGCAGCACAGAGTACGGCGCGAGCGCCTGCAGATGGTGCTGGAATCGCTGTCGCCGCTGGCCATTCTGGAGCGCGGCTACGCCCTGGTATTCGATTCCGAAGGCAAGCTGTTGAAGGACGTGCGCAAGGTGAAAGTGGGCGAGGAGATTTCGGCGCGGCTGGCGCACGGCGAGATGCACGCTGCCGTAACGAAGAAGCAGGGATGAGCCTCCCCTGAACGACCTTCGTAGGTGCTTCCTGATGCGCTTTGTAAAAATTCGTCAGACCGCGAATGCCAGGAATCCGCTGCATTACAATGGGGTTTCCAGGATCGAATTTCCGCGAGGAGAGAGATTCGAGTGACGCCAGTCATCACGTCATGGTCGCAAGGCGCATGGGTGGCGCTCGATATCCTGCTTGTCGCCCTCCTCATCTACCAGGTGCTGGTAATCATCCGCGGCACGCGCGCTGCTCCCATGCTGGTGGGGCTGGTGGTAGTCGCCATCACTTTCTACCTGGCGCGCATCGGAGAGCTCACGACTCTCAACTGGGTGGTGAGCCACGTGCTCCCCTACCTCGTGTTTGCGCTGATCGTGGTCTTCCAATCGGAGATCCGTCACGTTCTTGCGGATGTGGGTCGGCGATTGACGTTTCTCGGGGGGTCTTCCGCGGAGAGCGATTCCTACGATGACATCGTGCTGGCCGCAAACCTTTTTTCCCAGCACCAGACTGGCGCGCTCATCGTGATTGAGCGTGAAATCGGATTGCGCACCCACATCGAAAGCGGTGTGCCCCTCGACGCCCGCCTCTCCTACGATCTGCTGGCCACGATCTTCCGCCCCAGCGCGCCGTTGCACGATGGGGCTGTCATCGTCCAAAAGGACCGTATCGCCGCCGCAGCCTGTTTCTTGCCGCTCTCCATGAATCCGCTGCTCTCCACCCAACTGGGGACCCGGCATCGCGCCGGCATCGGCATCACCGAAGAAACGGATGCGATTGCCGTCATCTGCTCCGAGGAGACCGGTGCGATCAGCCTGGCCATCGAAGGCGCAATCGAGCGCGATCTGACGGTCGAGCAGTTGCGCGAGCGCCTAGGCAGCGAACTGCGGCGTTACCTGGCTCCGGTGACCCTGCCTACTTCGATCGGACTGAATCACAGTGATGAGTTGGCCGCGACCCTGGATTCTCCTCTGCGCGAACCCGCGCCACAACGCAGCACCCAGCCCGGCTCGGAGCCGGAGCCGCGCCCATGATCGGTTTCTTCAAGCGCTACGTGCTGCATAACTTCATGCTGAAAATGATGTCCCTGCTGCTGGCCGCGGGGTTGTGGTTCCTGATCTCGCCCGACGAGCAACCGGCGGAAGTGGCGGTGCGCGCGCCTGTTGTCTTTCAGCACGTGCCATCGCAACTGGTGATCAGCTCCGAGTCGATTCCAGAAGCGCAGATCCGTGTGCGCGGGCCAGAGCGGGTGATCCGTCAACTACAGGCGAACGAGATTCACGCGGAGATCGACCTGGCCGATGCCAAGCCCAGCGAACGCACTTATGATCTGACCTCGCAGCAAGTGCGCCACCCGCGCGACGTGAGCGTGGTGCAAGTCGTGCCCAGCCAACTGCACCTGGCGTTTGATACGCGAGCGACCCGTGAGGTCGAGGTTCATCCGCGGGTGACGGGGAGCTTTGCAGGCGGCGAACAGATTGTCAAAGTCGAAGCCGATCCGCCTCGCATTACCATTACCGGGCCTAAGCATCATATAGACCAGATCGATGCGGCCACGACTGATCCAGTCGACGCTACCGGCACCAGGGGCAGCGCGGTCTTCACCACAAATGTGTATGTGCCCGACCCGTTAGTACAAGTGGTGCAGACCACGTCGATTCGCGTCACCGTACTCGTGCAGAAGGTGGGAAAAGCTTCCGCGCACTGAAGATTTGACGCACTCTCATTTATCATCTCTAGTCCTCGTCTTTTTGGTAGCGTCCCCGGAATTCTCTTATGAGCCAGCAAAGGCAGTTGTTCGGCACCGACGGCATTCGTGGCGTAGCGGGAGACTTTCCGCTGACCAAGCAGAGCACGTATCTCATCGGCCGCGCGCTCGGCCACGACCTGGTGCGGACGGTTCCCAAGGCGCAGGCCGTTATCGGCCAGGACACCCGCGAGTCGAGCCGCTGGATTGCCGACCGCGTTGCCGAAGGTCTGGCGGCGGTAGGGGTGGACGTGCACAGCGCGGGTGTGATTACCACTCCGGGCGTGGCTTACCTCGCACGCACGCGGGGAATGGCTGCAGGCGTGGTGATTTCCGCGTCGCACAATCCCTGGACCGACAACGGCATCAAGGTTTTCTCCGGCGATGGCTTCAAGCTGACCGACGCTCGCGAGTTGGCGATTGAAAAAGAAATCTTCGCGCTGCTGGAGAACCCGGCTTCCGCAGACGATACCGCGCTCAAGGTTCCTGCGCCATCCCTTCCGGGTGAGGCCGACCTGCGCCACGCCTACATCAAGTCGCTCGCGGAGAGCGTGACCTCCGGCTTAGGCAAACTGCGCGTGCTGGTGGATTGCGCCAACGGAGCAGCCACGGCGGAGGCACCGGAGTTGTTCCGCAGTCTCGGAATTGAAGCGACCTTCACTCACGTCTCGCCGGACGGAAAGAATATCAATGAAGGCTGCGGTGCGTTGCACCCGGAGACGTTAGGCAAGACAGTCGCTGCATCCGCAGGGAAGTTTGATCTCGGCGTGACCTTCGACGGCGACGCCGACCGCGCACTTTTCTGCGACGCCGCCGGCCGCGTGGTTAATGGAGACGGCGTCCTGCTCGCCGCGGCGCGCGACCTGCATGGGCAAGGAAAGTTGAAGGGCGATACCGTGGTCTCAACCACCATGTCGAACATGGGCCTCGAGATCGCGCTGAAGAAGTCCGGCATCCGCATGCTGCGCGCCAACGTCGGCGACAAGTATGTGCTGGAGGAGATGCTGAAGATGGGCGCCACTCTCGGCGGCGAGCAGTCCGGTCACATTATCTTTCGCGATGGAGACGGGACCACCGGCGACGGCTTGCTGACTGCGCTGCGCCTCATGGACATCATCGTGCGCAGCGGCAAGCCGTTGGCGGACTTGATCGGCGACCTAAAGGTCTTTCCCCAGAAAATCCAGAACATAAGGGTTCGGGAAAAGACGCCCCTTTCCCAAGTGCCCGCGGTGCAGGCTGCAATTCAAGCCGCCGAGCGCGACCTCGACGGCAACGGTCGCGTAGTCGTACGCTACTCGGGCACCGAAGCCTTGGCGCGCGTCATGGTGGAAGCAGAATCCGAAGACAAAATGCGTGCCCACACTGCCGCCATAGCCGCCGAAATCCAAAAAGCGCTCGGAATCTAACGGACCCAAGAGGGGCCCATGTAGGGACCGCCCCGGCTGTCCAGCGGGTGGGTCCGCGGGGGCTTCCATCCGCCACAAAATTCCCCGGCGCCCGTGAGCCAAATCCACCCCATTTTTCACATATTCCATTAGGGACGAAACATCCCTACGGTCCCCCTCCGTGAAGGAGCATCTATGCCCAACACCAATCGCATTTCCCTTATGAGTCTGCCTTCGTGCCTGTTCTGCCTCGCTATCGCCTTCATTCCGGCGCTCGTTCAGGCTCAAACGTTTACCGACATCCACGATTTCGAATGCAGCGTCGAAGGATGCATACCCACCGCTCCCGAAGTCCTGGTGCAAGGCCACGACGGCAACCTCTACGGCACCACCAACCAGGGCGGCACCAATGACATGGGGACCGTCTTCAAGATGACGCCGGCGGGTGTCCTCACCACGCTCTACAACTTCTCTGGCGCTGACGGCTGGAATCCGGTCGGCGGCCTGACGCTCGGGCAAGACGGCAACTTCTACGGCGCCACCAGAATCGGCGGCGCCAACAACATCGGGACCATCTTTAAAATCACCTCTACCGGCCACTTCACGTTGCTGCACAGTTTCGGTCCCGGGGAGGGTTCCAATCCGGTGGGCACGCTGACCCTTGGCCGCAACGGCAACTTCTACGGCACCACCTGCTCGCAGTATGGACCATGGGTCGGATTTGAGGTCACACCCTCTGGTAGCTTTCGCGCGCTGACCGGTTTTATTCCACCCTGTCCCTACGGCGGAATGATTCTTGGCAACGACGGCAACTTTTATGGCACGTCGCAGGTCGGAGGAGCAAGCTATGAGGGCACCGTCTTCCGCATGACGCCAGCTGGTGACGTGACGCTCGTGTACAGCTTCGATCTGACCCACGGCATCTATCTCTATGGGCCCGTTGTGCAAGGCGCCGACGGCCTTCTCTACGGCCCCACCACCGGCGGCGGGTCTGGTGGCGGCGGAGTCATCTTCAAGCTCAGCACGGTCGGACATCTCACTCTGCTTCACCAATACGACATCAATGTGTTGACCGACGGGTCGAATCCGCGTGCCGGCATGGTCGCCGCTACCGACGGCAACTTCTACGGCGCCACCAGCGCAGGAGCCAGTTACGGATCCGCTCCGGAAGGGACGCTGTTTCGCATTGACAGCAGCGGGAATTACTCCATCCGCCACGTGTTCGATAACACCCACGGCAGCCTGGCTGAGGCGGCTCTTATGCAGCACACCAACGGCAAGATCTATGGGATGACCCAGCGCGGCGGCCCCACGAATGCCGGTATCGTCTACAGTCTTGATGAAGGCCTCGCGCCCTTCGTCCATGTGGCGACGCCCTTCGGCAGCAGCGGCCAGACAGTTCAGATCATTGGCGCGGGCCTGCACGGGACCACCGGCGTAACCATCGGCGGAGTGCCTGCATCGTTCACCGTGGTCTCGAACACATACATTACGGCGACCGTTCCTCCCGATGCCGCCAGCGGCGTCATCGCGGTTACTACTCCGACCGGCACTTTGTCGGGCGACCACCAGTTCGCCGTGGTCCCGGTCGTTACCAATCTCACGCCGACGACCGGTCCAGTCGGAACCCAGGTCACGATCAAAGGCACAGGATTTCTGGGAGCCACCCAGGTCACATTCAACGGTACGAAAGCCGCCAGCATCACGGTGAACGGTGCGACATCAATTACAGCCACAGTCCCCACCGGCGCAACCAGCGGACGCTTGACGGTCAAGACGCCCTCCGGCAATGCCAACAGCATCGGCTCGTTTACCGTGACGCCGTAAGCGGTAGTGAGCATGGCAGGGAACTAGCAGAGTAGAACCGATTGGCGTCATCCCGAAGGCCCGCGTTTTCTCCAGCGGGCCGAGAGCCTGCCCTGAGCTTGTCGAAGGGGATCTCGCGCGCAGCCGCGACGAAGGCTCCCTTAGCTGATGGTCGTCGCCCCTACCGTCGCTTCTTGCGTTTGCCCGCTGGGCGCGGCGGAGCTTCCTCGAATACCGCAAACTGAATCTTCTTCTCCACCGGATCAATCCGGTCCACCAGCACTCGAATCCTCTGGCCCAGATGGTAGGTCTTGCGCGACCGCTGCCCGATGATTTCGCGTGTGTTCTCGTGGTAGGTGTACAGGTCGTCGGTCAAAGTGTTCAACGGCACCAGGCCCTCGACAAACAGATCGGCGAGTTCGACGAAGAATCCGAACTTCGTGACGCTGGTGATGAGCCCGTCGAAATCTTCGCCTACGCGGTCCTGCATAAACTTCACTTTCTTCCACTCCATGAGTCCGCGCTCGGCTTCGTCGGCGCGGCGTTCCGACTGGCTCGATTCTTCCGCGATGTCGTGCAGTTCCTTCACCGCGATCGGCCCGCCCAAAGGTTCCAGTGCCCCCCGATGCGCCGCGTGATCGCGCCGCTTGGACCATGGCGAGGGCGCATCGTCGGATCCAGAAGCTTGTGTGGGGACAGCCGCCTTCGGCTGTCCCGCCGGGCGCAGTCCGGCGGTGCCCTCAGCGCGCAGCACTTGCTTCAAAATCCGATGCACAATCAAATCTGGATACCGCCGGATCGGCGAAGTGAAGTGCGTATAGCTCGTTGCCGCCAGCGCGAAGTGCCCCAGGTTTTCCTCCGAATACCGCGCCTGCTTCAGCGAGCGCAACATCAGGTAACTCAGAATCCGCTCCTCCGGCTTGCCCGCAATCTTCTCCGCCAGTTTCTGATACATACGCGGAGTGATGTGCACTTCTTTCGGGACTTCGATCTCGCGTACGCGCTTCCCCGTACCGTAAGCCGCACGCCGATCGGTTTTCATCTGCACCCGATGAATCGGCAGCGGGCCCACGCCCAGCGAATACCCAAATGTCGCGGCGATGACTTCAAAGTCGTAAACCCGCTTCGCGTCCGGCTTTTCGTGGACACGATACAGCGACGCAATGCGCTTCGATTCCAGATCGTGCGCCACGCACTCGTTCGCCGAAAGCATGAATTCTTCGATCAGCCGGTGCGCGATGTTACGCTCGGACCGCGCAATGCTCTTCATCAATCCGAATTCGTCGAACTCGATCACCGGCTCCGGTAGATCGAAATCAATCGAGCCCCGCTTCTGTCGCTTGCGTCTGAGAATGAGCGCCAGATCGCGCATCAGCTCAAACGTCGCGACCAGCGGTGCATAGCGCTCGCGGGCGGCGGCATCGTTTTCCAGCACCGCGTTCACCGCAGTGTAAGTCATGCGCTCAGCCGATCGGATCACGCCCTCGCTCAGTTCGTAGCCCACGATCTCGCCGCGATGGTCCATCTCCATCACGCACGACAGCACCAGTCGATCCACCTGCGGCCGCAAACTGCAGATGTCGGTTGAGAGCTCCAGCGGCAGCATGGGCACGGCGCGGTCCGGAAAATAAACGCTGGTGCCGCGCAGCCGCGCTTCCTGGTCGAGGGCCGACCCGGGCGTCACGTACTGCGCCACGTCGGCAATATGCACTTGCAATTCGAAGTTGCCATTCGCCAGCATGCGCACCAGCACCGCGTCGTCAAAATCGCGCGCTGTCTCGCCGTCAATGGTGACAATCGGCAGCGCTCGAAAGTCCTGCCGCCGCTGCAATTCGCTGGCAGGGATTTCCGCCGGCGTGTCCTGCGCCTCCTGCAGCGTCGCCGCCGGAAAATGATGCGGCAGATGATACTTGCGAATCGTGATCTCGACATCGACACCAAAATCATCCTCGCGGCCGAGCACTTCGATCACCCGTCCCCGCGGATTCTGTGTAGGCGAGGGCCAGTCGGTAATCTCCACATCGACTACCACGCCTTCCAGATCGTCCCACTCCGTCTTGCGTGCAGCCTCAGTGCCGAGCACGCGATCGACAGAAGCCTCTTTCCTCTGTGTCCCCGGTGTCCTCTGTGGTTGAGTCTTTCCGACCACGGAGGACGCAAGGGGCACGGAGGCCTCCGGAACTTCCATTCCTGCCGGGATCACGATCTCCTGCGTGATCTTCGAGTCCATGGGCGTGACGTAGTTGCGCTGCCCACCATAGTGAAACACTCCCACAACCGTCGGATGCGCGCGCATCACCGGCCGCACAATACGCCCCTCGGCCCGTCCATCGGGACGCACGTTGCTGATGTCCACCAGCACCAGATCCCCATGCATGGCGTTGCCAATCAGATGCGGTGCGATGAAGATATCGCCCGTGAGCCGAGCCCTGAGCGGCGGGCTCAGCGACTTGGAGTCAGGAATGACAAACCCGAATCCATCGCGGTGCATGGTGAGCCGTCCCGCGATCAGATTCTTATCAGCAGCAGCCTGCGGCAGAGCGTAACGGTCGGATTCGGCTTGAATGATCGCGCCGCTCGCGACCATCTTCCGCAGATGCTCGTCGAGTTCGCCGCGTTCCTCGCCATGCAGCCCAAGCTCACGCACGAGTTGCTTGAATCCCGCCGCCCGCTTGGGCTGCCGCGCGATGTGTTTCAGAATTGTGGAATCAGAAAGCATGCGAGAGCCATCAGCCTTCCCCTTCAGTGCTCGCCGCAGGGCAGGCTAGGCAGCTCTCAGCATACGCGACCGGAAGCGTTCCTGCGTCCGGTCGCCCGGCTTGGACCAAGCACAAGAAGTCTCTAGTTCCGCGAGGGGAATATGCCTGCCAGCGCAATGATGCAAGTCATCCCCAGAAAAGGCTGCATGTTTTCGTGCGGCTGGTTCTGCCCTACAGAGGTAGTTGCTTTCGACTGCAACTCCACATCGGGTGGGTGGGTGCTGTAGATCGCCGTCGAAGAGCCGTTGGCCAGCACGTTGCTGGCTGGAGCCGTTGAGTTACCGGCTCCGCTGGAGGCATGAATGGGATGCCGGTGCGCGGGCAACTGCGCTACGGTGAGGGCAACGCTTTCCTTCCCCCCTTGTTCGCCGATATTGCGGTTCGTCAAACCGACTCCCTGCCCGGTGGCGACGGGTACCCGGCCGCGCAGGTCAGGCAGAGCAAAGGTGGTGACGCCGTCACCGCCGAAGTTCGTGCCCAGAAGAGAGAAGAGAGCTTGATTCTGGTTTATCGGAAGTATCTGACCATTGCAGAGCGCCCATCCCTGTGGGGCAAAGTTGAACGCCACGTAACGAATCTCGCCAAGGAATGGCTCCTGAGCACTCGCAGGCACGGATGCCACGATCGCCAGTAAAACGACAACAAGGACCAGCACGGTGTGACGTGAAATCATAGATTCCCCCAGGAAAGTAGCGAGTCATTGATCCTCGCTAGCGGTGTGATGTTACTTCTGGCGAGGCATCCTACTTCATCGCCCCAAGCGCCACAAGGAAGAAATCACCTCCAGCGCATGCAGCCGCGCAGTGTGCAACGCCCTGCGCACAAGTCGAAAGAGATCGACTGCTCCAAGCCGCGCAACGGCGAAAGAATGCAGCCCATGGCGTGAGCCATGGGGTGCTGAGTGGGGAATAGACAAGCCCCCGCGGGGCGGAAGAAAAGATACGACAAGACTTAGCAGGAACGGCACCGGTTCCCACGAAGACTCATCAGCCCCGACGGTAGATCCTCTCGCTTCACGGACGACTTCGTTCGCCCTTCCAAGTACGCCAAAGGTTGCCCAGAACTCTGCAGAAGAAGGAGCGCTCCACCGAATCACGCCGACAATGGCCACAAAGACTATCCCGATTCCTTCTGCGAATTCAATCAACCACTTCAAGCTTAGCCTCTGCCGTTACCACGTATCCCCGCCTCCGCGCGGCGGCCACGCGCCGAGGGCACGCCGCACCGTCGCAATCTGTCCCAGGTGATAGCTGTTGTGCGTCACCATCTGCCAGAGCACGGCTTCAAGTGTGCCGGCAATCTTCTTGTCGCCCTCGTGCACGGTTTCGATCTGGCGATCGAGTTCCGCCCGCGGAGACTTCGCCAACGCGGCAAATTCGGCCAGCAGCGTGACAAGCTGCGCTCTAAGCCGATCCCATTCTTGCGCATCGACAGGCGACGGCGCGGGCGCTGGCGGAAAGCTCTCCGAACTGTGCTCCGGATACGCTGGCCTCTGCCCGCGAATGCGGCGCAGCTCGTAGTCCATCCAGTAGTTCATGTGAAAGACAAGCTGTCCGACGGAATGAGGGAATCCCGGAACTTGCCGCGCCGCCACTTCGGCAGAAATATCCTCCACGCACGCGATGGGATCGGCGTGCGCGCCTTTACCGCGAAGCAGTTCTGTCAGCGCGCGCTGGGACATCAAGAAGAATCCTAGACTACGCGCCGAATTGCCGCAGGTGATGATTCATGTGGAGATACGCCAGGCGCATCCATTCCTTCTCGGACATCTGTCCGAAGTGTGGATGAGATTGCAGCCGGCAATCTCTAGGCTGTCGCGTAAAGCGATCCATCAAGCTCCTCAGCTCACCCACGTCACGGTCAAACTGCGCTGGAGGAGTGCCGTTTCTCTGCTGGTCCAGCTCCGGGACAGTTTTGAAGCCCTTAGGCCACGAGATTGGAGCCCATAGAGCGACCGACTTCAGGATCTTGCTGGGATAGGGAAAGCCCGCGGGAGTCGCTGTTTTCAGGCCCATGTACATCCTGAATCCGTCACTCAAATGACAAATCATCTGGTGCGCGGACATCTTTCCCCACTGGCGCGTACTGTCGGCACGAACCCTTTGCAGCCGGGCGAGGACTTCTTCCTGGTCCCGCGGGTTGAGCAAGGTCTTCATACTGATTCAAAGCGAACACCGAAGAACTCCGGGCTACGATCACCGTCCCACAAAATACTTCTCCTCCAGAATCCTGCGATGATGCAGTTCATGCCCCGCGACAATATAGGCCAGCGCCCGCACGCTGACTTCATTTTTGTTGGCCACGCCGCGCCGCGTCCACGCAGGTTCATCCAGATTGCGTAGCAGCGCGAGCGTCCCCCGCCGCACCGCGATGTAGTCCTCAACAATCTCCGCGAGCGACCCGCGCGCAAACGGACCATTGCTCACATAATCGTCCTGCTCAAAGCCCTCAATTGGAGTCTGGTCGCCGCGCGCAATCCGCAGCGCGCGATACGCAAAGATGCGCTCCGTGTCGCAGACGTGCCCCAGCACTTCCTTGGCATTCCATTTATCGGGTTCGTAGCGAAAATCTCCATCGGCCTCGTCGCGTCCCGAGAGCAGCAGCACCATCTGCCGCCTCTGCGCGTCGAGCGTTCCCAGAATGTCGGACCCCGGTATCAGTGAAATGTAGCGGTCGTAGTAAGGCGCATATTCGCCAGGCTCCGGCCGGGCGATGGCGAACACTGCAGGCGAAGCAACGGCTGGTTCTGACATGCTTTTTGCTCCCGTATGAGTGAGTTCCCATGGGGCGTGATTCTCGAGACTTAGACTCTCCATCCCAGATTCCGTCTTCGATAAATCTTCGACCCTGAGAGCATAACTCCCCAGCCCTGTGGAAGGGCACGGGTCCGGCAAATTTTTCCCGGAATCCCCCTCGGACGGGCAGAAAAGTAGCGGTGCAACGAGGGTGCACGCTCACCGTCCCAGAGCACCTTCAGAAGTACCATTCGAGGAACTCCCGATTGAAAATAAAGGCTTTTCCACAGGGCTCACTTTGAGACGCGGGAGTACAATTCGCTTTGGTCACGAAAGTGCGGCCAGTGACCCCTAATACCAACTAGGAAAGGACCTTTTAACCCCATGTGGAAGCCGACCAATCAGCCTCAGACCCCTGCCCGGCCCGCCGAGCCGGAGCGCCCAACTACGTCTACCCCTAGCGTGCCCACCATGGCCGCTGCGGACCCTGCTCCCCGGCCGATTGCCACCACCACAGCCGACCAGGCCACCATCGGCAAGTCGCTCGTGATCAAGGGCGAGGTAACCGGCTCCGAGTCGCTCTACATAGACGGCCGCGTGGAAGGTTCCATTAATCTGGCCGGCAACCGCGTCACCATCGGCCGCAACGGAGTCGTTGCCGCCAATATCAATGCCCGCGAGATCGTCGTACTGGGAAAAGTTCGCGGCAACCTCACCGCCAGCGATCGCGTCGACATTCGCAGCGACGGTTCGCTCACCGGAGACGTCATCGCGGCCCGCATCTCGATTGAAGACGGCGCGTTCTTCAAAGGCGGCATCGACATCCGCAAAGGCGGACAGCCGCAGCAACTGAAGCCCAACGGCGAAGACAAAGCCGTTTCGGCAACCGAGCCGACTGCGGTCGGCGCGCGCGCCTAGCTTCTGTACTGAAGAGGCTTCGCCCTGGAAGATTCTGGCCAAGGTTCAGCAGCGGGCATCCGCAAGGATGTCCGTTTTGCTTTTTCGGGCAAACGTAGCGCCGCCGTCGCTGTCCAGCCGCGAAGCGGCGTAATAATGCAGCCCATGGCGTAAGGCGTGGGTGCCAAGTGGGACACCAGCAAGCTCCAGCGGGGCGAAAGAATGCTCCTCCCGTACGTTAGTCCCACGTGAAGAATTCATCCCTGTTCCTCCCCCCACTTGGTATACTTGTCCCCTTTTTCTGAAGGCTAGTTCGGTTGAACCGGAAAAATCATGGGACGCATCCTCCTCGTATTCCTTCGGCGATTGTGGCTGCCGCTGCTGGTGCTGGCCGGCTTCCTGGGAGTGTGTGTCGTTTTCTACGTCCGCGTCGAAGGCTTGCGCCCGCTCGATGCCCTGTTCTGGGTGATCCATCCCCATTCCATCGAATACCGCGCAGTCCACAAGTCCACCAAGATCTTTTCAATGTTGGTTTACGCGGGAGTATTTGCGCTCCAGATCTGGATTGCCGAGCGCGTTCTGCTCACCATTTTCAGCCGCCACGGCGTGGAGGCATGGAGAACTATGGTCAATGAAGTGAATGTCAACCGCCTGAATGACCACTTTATTATTTGCGGCTACGGCCAGGTCGGCCGCACCGTCGTCGACCAACTTCAGCGCCTCGATATCCCCTTCGTGCTGATTGAAACCAATGAAGGCCTTTACCGCGAATTGCTGAATGACAAAATCCCGGTCATTCAAGGCGATGCCAAGCGCCACGACGTCCTGCTGCAGGCTGGAATCGACCGCGCCCGCGGCATCTGCATCGTCATCGACAACGATGCCGACAACCTCTACATCACCGTGACCTCCCGCTCGCTCAATCCCAAAATCAAGATCATCACCCGGGCCGGCCAGCAACGCTACGCCAACGCCATCCGAAGCTCCGGCGCGGACGAGGTCATCATTCCGGAATATGAAGGCGGTCTCATGACCGGAAGAATGATCCAGAAGTATTACCCGATACCACTGGCCATCAAGTAAGAGCACCGAATATATTGCGAGCATGCTCCATCTGCTCCTTCAGAAGGCCGCGCCACATCGTACGCAGAGTCTGGCCTCGATGTTCCGGCACCTCGGGGCGCTGGGGCTGTTCTTCCTCGCGATTCTCGACAGTTCTCCACTGCCGACCTTTGGTGGGCCAGATATTCTCACGGCGATCCTGTCTGCCAGCCACCGCGGTCCCTGGTATGAGTACGCCGCCATGGCAACCGCCGGGTCAGTGATTGGCGCGTATCTTACATTCCGGATCGCACGCAAGGCCGGGTCGGCTTATCTGGACAGCAAATTTGGGAAAGGTAAAGTATTCCGGTTCCTGAAGCTGTTTAAGAAGTGGGGCACCGGAACTCTGATCGCTTCCACGGCCATTCCTGTCCCGACCCCGACCAGCATGTTTTTCGCGGCAGCCGGCGCCTCCGATTATCCTGTCGGGAAGTTTCTCGTAATCGTCACCATCGGCCGAGCGGTTCGATATGCCACCATCGCCATCGTTGCCGATTACTATGGGCGCCACTTCATTCGCGTACTGCGGCATCCGTCGCAGTATTGGGGCTGGTTATTGTTCTTCTCGGCGATGATCATCGGTCTGATCGCGGGCGGTATTCTGATCAACCGACATCTCGCGACTGCCCCCTCGGAATGAATGAGATCTCTGTTCGGCCACACGGTTGTTACTCCACGAACATGCAGTCCCCGTACGAATAGAACCGATACCGCTGCGACACCGCATGCTCATACGCGCGCAGGACGTTGTCTTTCCCACCCAGCGCGCAGACCAGCATGAGCAACGTCGATTGCGGCAAATGAAAATTCGTCAGCAAAGCCTGCACAACTTGAAATTTATACCCAGGATAAATAAACAAATTCGCCTCGCCCGAGGCCACCCGAATTTCTCCCGCGCCCTGCTGCGCCGCGTATTCCAGCGTGCGTACGGTTGTGGTCCCCACGGCGACAATGCGCCGCGACTCGCTCCGCGCCCGATTGATCTTCTCGGCGGCCTCGGCGGAGATCGAATACGCCTCGGAGTGCAATTTGTGTTCCTCGACACGCTCGGTCCGCACCGGCTGAAACGTACCCAGCCCGACGTGCAGCGTAACTTCGGCAGTCTCGACGCCACGATCCTTGATGCGCCCCAGAATTTCGGGCGTGAAATGCAGTCCGGCCGTCGGCGCCGCCACCGACCCGCGCTCCCGCGCGTAGACCGTCTGGTAGCGCTCGCGGTCGGCGGAAGAATCCGTCCTCGCAATGTAAGGCGGCAGCGGGATGTGCCCGATCCTTTCCACGAGCCGGAAGAAGTCGTCCGCCGGATCAGACGCGGGGTCAGCATGCTCATGTGGGGACAGCCGCCCTCGGCTGCCTGCCCTGAGCGAGGCCGAAGGGTCCGGCCGGGCAAGGCCCGGCAGCGCTGGCGCAAAGCGAATCCTCCGCTCCCCAAACTCGCCGCGCGCAATCACCTCAGCCTGCAGTTCGTCGTGCTCGCCAAAGAAGAGATGTTCGCCGACTCCAATCTTCCTCCCCGGTCGTACCAGGCATTCCCATTCATTGGGCTCGAGCTGCAATTGCCGCGTGAGCAGCACCTCAATCCGTCCATGAAGAAACTCCTGCGCCGCCGGATTGTTCGCGCTCACCGCCTGCGACCGGAGCCCGCCCCGCCGCCCATAAAGCCGGGCAGGAAACACCCGAGTGTTGTTGAAAACGACCAGATCGCCAGCCTGCAACAGTTCTGGGAACTCGCAAAACTGCCGATCCTGTCGCCTCCCCGTGGAAGACTCCAGATGCAATAGGCGCGATCCCGCCCGGTCCGCCAGCGGTTCCTGCGCGATCAAATCCTCGGGCAGGTCGTATTGGAAGTCAGAGACCAGCACGCGTCCGATTATAGGGATCGGCTAGCCTCGCGGCTTTGCGGCTCAGCATATCGTTTTTTCTCGAAATTTTGGATTGTCTCGATACCCGGACTGCTGGTACTATGCGGATGCCAAAGTGCGGCCCGCTTTGTGTTAACTCCCCCAAAGGGTATCCATGCCTACGGAACGCAAACATAGGGAAGAAATCGTCCATTACGGGCGGATGCTCCACCAAAGGGGATTCGTGGCCGCCATGGATGGAAATCTCTCGGTGCGCCTTCCCGGGCACCGCGTTCTGGTCACGCCAACCTGCCTCAGCAAAGGCGCTATGCGTCCCGCCGACATGGTCATTGTCGATCTCGACGGCCAGCGCGTCGCCGGACGCCGCCATGTGACCAGCGAGATCGGCATGCACCTGCTGATCTACCGCATGCGCCCCGATATTCAGGCGATTTGTCATGCCCATCCCCCCACCGCGACCGGCTTCGCCGCCGCCGGCATCCCGCTCACCGAGCCTCTGGTTTGCGAAGTGGTTATGGGACTGGGCTGCATTCCTCTCGCCCGCTACGGCACGCCCGGAACTTCAGAATTGGCCCAGACGCTCGAACCGTATGTTCCGAGCTATGACGCCATCCTCATGTCGAATCACGGCGTCGTCACCTACGGCGACACCCTCGAACACGCCTACATGAAGATGGAAACCGTCGAGCACTTTGCCCAGATCGCTCTGGTCACGCACCTGCTCGGACGCCAGCAACCCTTGCAGGAAGTAGAAATTGAAAAGCTCTTGCTCGCGCGCACCAAGTATTTCGGCGCGAAAATGGCATCATCTATGCCCCTGCCCCGCACCCCGCAAAAAGTCAGCTAGACGAGAGTCCGCTAGACGAACAAGAGCTCCAGATCTGCCCACTGTCATCCTGAGCGAAGCGAAGGACCCCTGTACTGTTGCGCAACCGGTACCGTCGAAGGGAGTTTCAGAGCCGCTCCCGTTGGACGCCAGGCACCGGAATGAATCCGCGCCCACTTACTCCCCTCCAATCCGAAACCGCACTCCCGC
>JADGNQ010000282.1 GCA_017883385.1 Candidatus Sulfotelmatobacter sp. | reverse complement strand
AACGATCTCATCGAGTACCTGAAAACGCTATGAAGAAGAGAATCTGGTTTGCGACGCTGGTATTGCTCATCGCGGCATCCCTAGCCGCTGCCCAGGACATGCCGCGGTTTCGCTGGGAGACCTTCACCATCGCCAACGGTCTGCCCGACAATCACGTCTTCTGTGTGTTGGTGGACGGGAAACGCATCTGGGCTGGGACAGAAAACGGACTAGGCCTGTACGACAACGGAACGTGGAAGGTGTTGCGCCCCGCCGACGGGCTTGCGCACCAGGCCGTGCTGTCCCTCGCGCTCGACAAGCGCACGGGCGATGTGTGGGCCGGAACCATGGGGGGACTGAGCCGTGTCTCCGCCGGCCGCATCGACAGCTTCACCCAACTCAATTCCGGCTTGAGTAACGACATTGTCTACGGAGTCGGCGTCCGCGGCGACTTCGTCTGGACGGCGACCGCTGCCGGGGCCAGTCGTTTCAATACACGCACGGGAGAATGGGCGCTGTTCAACGAGCGCAACACGCCCATGTACGAAATCTGGACCTATGCCGTCAGTCCCGGGGAAGACAAGGTCTATTACGCAGTGTGGGGAGGCGGCGTGCTCGAGTATGACGTGAAGACCGAGCACTGGAAGAACTATGACGATCCCGACGGAGAAACGGAACTCGTACTCATGAAGGATCAGGGACTGATCCACGAGATCACAACTTCCGTCAGCTATGTGGACAAGATTCTGTGGGTTGCGACGTATTTCGGCGCAAGCCGCTACGACGGCCGCTACTGGCACAACTTCCTGCAGAAAGACAGCGGCTTGCCCAGCAATTTTCTCAACCAGATCAAAGGCATCGACGCCAATCGCGCCTGGTTCTCCACCGACAAAGGTCTGGCCTACTACGACGGCACGAACTGGGCGGTATACCGTCCGGCACTTGATACCCATAAGCCGGAAATGCTGGTGCGCGACGCGGCCGGAGTGGTGAAAAAAATTCCCGTACAGAGCGCCCCTGCACACAACTACGTGCTCGGCGTTGATTTTCAGGGCGATGACATCTGGGTGGCGACGGCCAAAGGGCTGAGCCACGGCATTCGGCAGAAGAATCCCGTCGAGACAGCACAAGTTTTGAACACGCACAAGGCAATCAAAAAGTAAGACTCAGGAGCTATTTAAATGAATGTTCAGGAATTATTCGCGGAAATAGCCACAGCGCCCGTTGTGAAGCGGGCCATCACCAATCACTCGGCGTTGAACGAAGCGTACGACTACGGCAGCGCCTTCTCTCGCGGTATGCGGATCGATCTGAACGGGGTGACGATTCTGCTGATTTCGGGCACGGCCAGCATTGACGATGCGGGCCGGACCGTGCACGTCGGCGACCTTCGCGCACAGCTGCGGCGGACGTTCGACAACATTACGAAGTTGCTGGCCGCGGAAGGGGCGACGTGGCATGACATTGTTCGCACCACCTGCTACCTGCGCGACATTGAGCGCGACTATCAGGCGTTCAACGAAGAGCGGACCGACTTCTACAAGGAGCAGCAACTCGACCCGCTGCCTGCGTCCACCGGGATCCAGGCCATTCTTTGCCGCCCCGATCTGCTGATTGAAATTGAAGCGATTGCCATGTTCCGGCGGGAATCGCCCGCGGAGTAAAAGTATGCGCCTTGTGAGTGTCTCAGTAGTGCCGGCGGTGCTGGCTAGTGTACTGGCTTGCACCGCTTGGGCCCAAACGTCCGTTCCCTGCGCATGCGGCCACAATCCGCCGGGCCGACCTGCGACCCGTTCTCTAAAGCCCTACGCCGGTGCGCCTGAGGACCTGCGCCCGTTCTCGAAGTTCACCACTCCTTATTATGAGTACTATCAGGATCTGGTCGAGTACAACGGGGCAGCCCTCGATATCCCTGACCCGGACCTCAAGAGCCTCGATGAAATTCGTATCGGGTTTCTGGCGCCGCTCTACGACCATCCCGACCAAATGCTAGGTAATCGCATGCTGAATGGCGCGACCATGGCGATGGACGAGGCCAACGCTGCTGGCGGTTACGGCGGTAAGCCTTTCCGACTCGTGACTCACAACGATTACGACAACTGGCAGATGAGTAAGTCTGCGGTTGAGGGCGCTTCAAAAGATTCCGCCATCTGGGGCGCGGCCTCAAACGACGCGGTCAGGATGATCTATGACGACAAAGTGTGGGCTATGTTCGGTTCCATCAGCTCGGAATCTACCCACATCGCCCTGCGCCTCACACTAAAAGGCGAAACTCCTCTGGTGAACAGCGCCTCGACCGATCCGACGATTCCGGAAACCATCATCCCCTGGTACTTCACTGATCTTCAGGATGATCGCGAGCAGGGATACACGCTGGCGCGCCACATCTACACCGAACTGGGATTCAAGCGCGTCGCCCTTCTACGGGTGAATGACCGCTACGGACGCTTTGGGGTCATCAAGTTCCGCGACGCATCGCGGCGTCTCGGCCATCCTGTGGTGATCGAGCAGAAGTTCATGCGGGGCGACACCGACTTCCGCCGCCAACTGCACGTGATCGAAGATTCGCGCGTCGACGCCATCGTGCTGTGGACCGACATCGGCCCGGCAGCCCTGATCCTGCAGCAAATGCGGGAACTGGGCATGAAGCAGCGCGTGTTCGGCAGCCATCGCACCATCGGCGACGAACTCATCAAGCTGGCCGGACCCGCAGCCGAAGGCTTCGAAGCGGTTTTTCCCTACGATCCAACTCGCACCGACCCGCGCTGGCAGGAATTCAACACTCGCTACGAAGCGCGCTTCCATGAGAAGGCCGATCACTTCGCGGCCCTGGCATACGATCAAATGCAAATCCTGCTCGAAGCGCTCTGCCGTGCCGGCCTGAATCGAGGCCGAATACGCGATGCCCTGGCCGGAACGGAGACCCACAGAGGCGTCACCGGTGACATGATATTCGATCCGAACAGCAAGAACATTGCGCCTCTATTTCTCGGCCACGTGCACAACGGAACGATCGAGTACAGGCGTATCACGATGGAAAAACCATACGCTCGCGTTGGGGAGAATGGCGTTCCGTACATGGGGCCATCCACGCCGGACGAGAACGCGGGCAACGTGAAAATTGGTGTCTTTGGGCCCCATGCCGACGAGGTCGTGCGGTCTGCTGAAATGGTCCGATTGTTGAACGCTTTCAACCTTCCTGGTAAGCATTTGTCGCTGATTGCGATTCCGTCCGAGATTTCGTGGGGCAAGGCTTCTGACGATCTGGTGAAGGCGGTATATCAAGAGCACGTGCTGGCGTTGATTGCGCTGGACCGGCCCTGCAGCCATCTCGCAGAGCAAATTGCGGTGAAGGCGTTCGTCCCTGTCGTGGCAATCTCTTCAGACCGAGCGCTCACCTCAACCAACATCCCGTGGATCTTCCGTCTGCCTGAAGGGACTGCGCTGGAGCAGGCACTGCGCACCTTGTCCGCAGCTATCGATCAGGCAGGAACGAACCGAGGCAAAATCCAGGAAGTCCTAGCTTCTGGCACCGCCATGGCCGGAGTGCACTTTGCGTCAACGGGTGAGTTGAGCAAATAAGCCGCTACGGCCGGACCGCACACTGAAATCCTTCATCACGACCGGCGCCCGCACCGCGGGTCACTTCCCTATATCTTCGTTCCACAGGTCCGCGTGCTGGCTGACGAACTCGCGCATCATCTGAATGCAATCTGCATCGTCAAGCACAACCACCTCAGTGTTATGTTGCCGGAACAGGTCCTCCGCGCCCATGAAGTTTCGATTCTCCCCGATGACCACGCGGGGAATACGGTAGAGCAAGGCGGTGCCGGTGCACATGATGCAGGGACTAAGCGTGCTGACCAGCGTCAACTGCGGCCAGTCGCGGCGGCGACCTGCATTGCGGATACAGACTGTTTCCGCGTGCGCCGTTGGGTCTCCGCTCTGCACGCGCAAGTTGTGCCCGCGCGCAACGATCCGCCCCTGGCTATCCGCCAAGATAGAACCGATCGGCAGACCTCCTTCGCGAAGCCCCTTCCGGGCCTCTTCGAGAGCTTCCCGCAGCAACGCGTGATCGTCCATGCTCCCCCCTAACCGCCACGACTGGACGGCAGTTCACTCCACAAGGTACTCCTCAGAAATCCGGCTTGACAACGCGGCGAGTCGTTCCGTAACCTTCCGCAACTATAGTAAGGTTTCGCTGCCATCCTTTGCATGGACGAATAAGAATCTATGTCAAAACATTCCACGGATGATCGTGAAATCGGCATGACACGAACCATCACGCGCCGAGACTTTCTCAACGGCGTGAGCATTGCGGTGGGCGCTTCCATGGCGGCGGGCGGTCCGTGGCTGGAAGCGTTCGGCATTCCGGATTCTCCCTTCGCTCCCGAGAAGGATCCCGGTTACTATCCGCCAGCCAAAACTGGAATGCGCGGCAGTCATGATGGCTCCTTCGAAGCAGCCCATGAGTTGCGCGACGGCAAGGAGTGGCCGGAGGCAACAGCCGACAACGAAACCTACGACCTGATCGTTGTGGGCGGAGGCCTCAGCGGGCTCGCCGCTGCGTACTTCTTCCGCAAATACGCAGGAACCGATTCGAAGATTCTCGTTCTTGACAACCACGACGACTTCGGCGGTCATGCCAAGCGCAACGAGTTTCGCTCGGGCAACCGACTGTTGCTCGGCTATGGTGGGACGCAATCGATTGAGGCGCCCGCGAACTATAGCGGCGTTGCCAAGGGGCTCTTCAATGAGGTGGGCATTGACGTTCAGCGCTTCTACAAGTACTACGACCAGAAGCTGTTCTCAACGATGAAGCTGGCGGAGGCAACCTTCTTCGACAAGGAAACTTTTGGCGAAGACCGCCTGGTGTACGAGGAGTCCGCGCATTATTTCGGTCCACGTTACTCCGCGAAAGTTGTCGACCAGATGCCGGTAGCGCCGGAAGCGCGCCGCGACCTGGTTCGGTTGCAGAATGCGAAGGTCGACTACCTGCCCGGACTCAGTCCAGAGCAGAAACGCGTCAAGCTGATCCAAAAGAGTTACAAGGATTTTCTGTTGCAGGATGTGAAAACGCACCCTGATGTGGCAAAGATTTTCCAGACGACGACGCACGAC
>JADGNQ010000281.1 GCA_017883385.1 Candidatus Sulfotelmatobacter sp. | reverse complement strand
CCCGCTCCGTTGCACGAATGGCACGACATGGCGAGCTACTTCCGGTTCCGGCGGCCCTACATCCGGTGGACGGGTTACTTCAAATACGGGCATTTCGGCGAAAACGAAACCGAAACTGAGACTTCAGGCTCCGACTAAACAGCAGGCACTTATGGCGAAACGAATCACAATTGATCCCATCACCAGAATCGAAGGCCACCTCCGCATCGACGTGGAGGTTGAGAACAACGCGGTCAGCAACGCATGGGCATCGTGCACCATGTGGCGGGGGATCGAGAAGATTCTTCGTGGCCGCGACCCTCGGGACGCGTGGCTGTTCACGCAGCGTTTTTGCGGAGTCTGTACCACGGTGCACGCCATGGCCAGCGTGCGGTCGGTGGAAGATGCGCTGAAGCTGGAAATCCCGCTGAACGCGCAATACATCCGCAACCTGATTCTGATCGCGCACGCGCTGCACGACCACATTGTGCACTTCTATCAACTTTCGGCGCTGGATTGGGTCGATGTCCTGCAGATTCCCAAGGCTGATCCGGCGGCGACGTCGAAGCTGGCGGAAAGTCTCTCGCCCTGGACGCGGAACTCGCGTAACGAGCTGAAAGCGGCGCAGGATCGGGTGAATGCGGTCGCCAGTAGCGGACAGTTGGGCATCTTCGCCAACGGGTACTGGGGACATCCGGCGATGCGGCTTTCGCCCGAGGTGAATCTGCTGGCGTTTTCGCACTACGTGCAGGCGCTGGAGTACCAGCGGAAAGCGTTGCAGGTGGTTGGCATTCTGGGATCGAAGACGCCCCATATCCAAAACTTGAACGTGGGCGGCGTAGCCAATGCGATCGACCTCGACAGTCCATCTGCTCTCGGCATGACGCAGTTGGAGATGATCCGCACGCTGCTCGAACAGGTCGTGCAGTTTGTGCAGCAGGTGTACTTCGTGGACGTGTGCGCTGTGGCGGCGATGTATCCGGAGTGGTTCAAGATCGGCAGCGGCGTGCGTAACTATCTTGCGGTTCCCGACCTGCCGCTGGATAGTCGCGGATCGGCGTATGACCTGCCGGGCGGCTACATTCGCGACGGTAATCTCGCGGGCGTGAAAGGATTCCAGACAGCATCGGACCCGATCTTCCGGCAATCGGTGAGCGAAGATGTCATGCACGCTTACTATCAAGGCGAGAAGCCTCTGCATCCGTGGGTTGGAGAGACTGAGCCCGCTTTCACCGGGTGGGATGGAGAGCAAAAATACTCCTGGGTGAAAGCGCCGCGCTTCAACGGTGAACCGATGCAAGTTGGGCCGCTGGCGCAGGTCTTGATCGGCTATGCGCAGGGACATCCGCTGACGCGGAAGTATACGGACTTGGCCATCGAGAAGATCGCAGCCATCGGTGGAGTTCGTGCCACGCCTGCCGCGCTCCATTCCACACTCGGCCGCCATGCTGCACGTGCGATTCGCGCCTGCATGCTGGCGGAACTGGCGCAGAAGCATTTGCAGTTGCTGGTGGAGAACATCTCGAAGGGCGACTACACGGTTCACAACCAGCCCGTATTGCCGAACCATGAAGTGGAGGGCGTGGGGACTCATGAAGCGCCGCGCGGAACGCTTTCACACTGGATCGTAATCAAGGACCAGAAGATCAAGAACTACCAGGCCGTCGTTCCCTCCACATGGAACGCCAGTCCGCGCGATCGGGCCGGAGCGCACGGTCCGTACGAGGCTTCGCTGTTGCATACGCCGCTGGCGCGGCCGGAAGAACCGCTAGAGGTTCTGCGGACGGTGCACTCGTTCGATCCGTGCATGGCCTGCGCATGTCATGCGTTCGATCCTTCGGGGCGGAAGATCGCCGTGGCGAAGATCCTGTGAAGCGTGCACTCATTGGTGGGATCGGGAACGTCCTTCTCGGGGACGACGGCGTAGGGCCGTATGTGGTGCGGCTTCTGGAGTCGTTGTATACCTTCGGAGAAGGCATTGAGGTTGCCGACCTGGGCACTCCGGCATTGGACCTTACGCACCAGATCGTGGGGTTGCACGCGCTCATACTCGTGGATTCAGTGGCTAGTAAAGATCCTCTAAGCGACGGCCCTCCGGGCACGATCGTGCGCTACAGAAAAGAGGACATCCTTCGCGTCATGCCGGCAGAGCGCCTCGATCCGCACTCGCCAGCGCTCTCGGAATGTCTGATGACCGCTGAGATGCTGGGTGCGAGCCCGGAGCACGTGCTGCTTGTCGGTGTCGTTGGCGAATGCTATGAACCTGGACGCCCGCTGAGCGAGGCCGTTCGTCAGTCGGTTGGGCAAGCCATGGACGCGATCCTTGCGGAACTGGCTCGGCTGGGCTTCTCTTTCCAGAAGAAGATTTCACCGATCGAGCCTGCCATTTGGTGGACCGCCGATCCGGCGTCCGATTCTTACCCCGTCATTTAGTTCATTCGCTGTTTCGCACGGTGGTCCCCCTTCGTTCTGTGATCGTGCCCGGGTGTTATCTTTGTGGGTGAAGCGCCGGGGTTTCGGCGCGAATCCCACAATTCATGGACGTTCTCCAAAAACTCTTTGAGCAGCATTTCCACTCGCCGGTGGCGCAGGTCCGCCCGTTGCAGGGTGAACTTGGAGGGTCGGGACGCAAGATCATCCGGTTGGTCGGTGGAAACGTTAGTGCCATCGGCATTCTGTACGGCGTACGGGAAGAGAATGCTGCCTTCCTCGAGTTTTCGCGCCATTTCCACAAGCATGGTTTGCCCGTGCCAGAGATTTACGCCGAGGACCTGGATCACGGCGCGTACCTCGAAGAGGATCTCGGAGACACGTCGCTGTTTGAGTTTCTTTCCAAGAATCGTACGGGCGAAAATATACCGCTTGAGGTGGTCGAGGCTTACCGAAGAGTGATCGCGACGTTGCCGCGGTTTCAGATCGAAGCGGGGCGGGATCTGAATTATAAGGTGTGCTATCCGCGCGGGAGTTTTGACCGGCAGTCGATCGCCTGGGATCTGAACTACTTCAAGTACTACTTTCTGCGGCTGGCCGGGATTCCGTTCAGCGAACAGGCGTTGGAACACGACTTCAGCCGCCTGACGAAGTTTCTGTTGAGCGCAGGCCGCGATTACTTTCTCTATCGAGATTTTCAGTCGCGCAACATCATGCTGCGCGATGGGCAGCCATTTTTTCTGGACTACCAGGGTGGGCGCAAAGGCGCGCTGCAGTATGACGTTGCGTCTCTTCTATACGACGCCAAGGCGGATCTGCCGCCGGAACTACGGCAGCAGTTGCTCGATCACTATCTCGACACACTGGCCGGCTTCGTCGATTTGAAGCGCGATGTGTTCATGCAGCACTACTACGCCTACGTTTACATCCGCATCATGCAGGCGCTCGGGGCTTACGGGTTTCGCGGATTCTATGAGCGCAAAGCGCATTTTCTGCAGAGCGTGCCGTACGCGCTGAAGAACTTGCGGTGGCTTCTGCACAACGTGACGCTGCCTATTGCGCTGCCGACGCTGATGGATGCCTTCCAAGGCATGTTGGCATCGGAGAAACTGCAGGGCTTGGCCTCCGAAGCGGAAAACCTGACGGTGCGGATTTGGAGCTTCTCTCGTCTCCGCGACGAACCGAAAGACGAGAGCGGAAACGGCGGCGGGTACGTTTTCGACGGCCGCGCCTTGCCGAACCCCGGCCGTGAAGAGCGCTTCAAGACGCTCACGGGCAAAGACGCGCCCGTTATCGACTATCTCAATCAGCAGGACAGCGTGCATCGGTTTCTGACCGACGTCATGTCTCTGGTGGATGCTCATGTGAGCGAGTGGCAGCGACGCCGCTTCAAAAACTTGATGCTGTCGTTCGCCTGCACCGGCGGCCGGCATCGCTCGGTGTATCTGGCCGAGCAAGTCGCTAAACGGTTACGTGGCCGGAACGGAGTTGAGGTCATCGTGCGGCATCGCGAACTGGAGAGGATGGAGTCGGAGAAACCTGGGGCATCGAAGTCTGAGCCGGAGAAGTCCGCGCCATGAAGGCGATGATCCTGGCCGCAGGCCTCGGCACGCGGCTGCGCCCGCTCACCGACGATCGTCCCAAGGCTCTGGTGGAAGTCGCTGGGCACACGCTGCTGGAAATCACGCTTCGTCGCCTGCGCGACTTTGGGATTCGGGAAATGATCGTGAACGTGCATCACTTCGCCGACATGGTTGTCGATTATCTGAAGCAGAACGACAACTTTGGCATGCGGATTGAAATCTCGCGCGAGGAGATCTTGCTCGACACCGGCGGCGGCCTCAAGCAGGCAGCGTGGTTCTTCCTCGAAGATTCCGGCGACGCGAGAGAGCCGTTTCTTCTGCACAACGTCGATGTCCTTAGCACCATCGATCTCCAACGCATGCTGCAGTTTCATCGCGAGAATCAGGCGCTTGCGACGCTAGCGGTGCAAGCGCGCGAGACGTCGCGATACTTGTTGTTTGATGAGCAGAATCAGCTCTGCGGGCGGCGAGCCGGACGCGATCAGCCAGCTGAAATTGTCCGGTCTTCACGAGAAACACGGGCGCTGGCGTTTTCCGGTGTGCATGTGATTTCTCCGCGGCTTCTGACGCTGATGAAGGAAGATGGTGTCTTCTCCATCATCCCTTCCTATATGCGGCTCGCTGGCCAGGGAGAAAAGATTCTCGGCTTTCCGGCGGATGAGTATTACTGGCGGGATCTGGGCCGGCCTGAAAACGTGGCGCAGGCGGCGCGGGATGTGGAGCAGAAGCTTCTTCAGCTGTAAGCGAGCGGGGATTGGACGGACACGCTGACTGCGGGAAGGGAGATTGCGATGCGAGTGCTTGGCTATACATGGGCTGGCGTCCGAACCGCCGACCTGATATCAACCGCGCGCTTCTTCTCTGACACTCTAGGCCTTCCCCTCATTCACGAGGGCAAGGGGATGGTCCAGTTTGAGTTGCCTTCGGGACAGTTGTTCGAGGTCTTCGGTGCCGAGAGCCGCTACCATCAGCTTCACGCTTGCCCGGTGCTCGCATTTCAAGTAGAGGATGTGCGCGCCGCCCGGAAAGAATTGGAGTCGCGGGATGTCGAGTTCGTTACCGATGTCGAGGGTAGCGAATCCGAGGCCTGGACTTATTTTCGCGGGCCCGACGGCTAC
>JADGNQ010000280.1 GCA_017883385.1 Candidatus Sulfotelmatobacter sp. | reverse complement strand
AGACATTGGCGCAAAGTACTTCGTAGAGTAGAAAGTCGCATCTCTGGATTGGCCGGTATAAAAGCGTGATCCAGGATTTGAACATACAGCCAAAGGATGGCAGCAACAGGTCCGCTTCGAAAGGAGGTTTATTCAATCGATCAGATATACTAGTGCATCCCTGAATGAATGTTAAGGTCAAGAAGACTCATGCACATCGACACCAAAGCACAGCGCGATGCAGCCGCCGTAAAAAGCGTCGCCCTCAGGAAGGTGCGTATTCCGGTGAAGTGGGGCACCGATTCCGTTTGAAGCGGGGCAGCGTCGGAGCGCAGCGACGCTGGCTACGGTCATCATCTCAAGGTGCCCCACATCAGTCAAGATTTCCTCCGTTTCTGAGAGTCAATCAGCATCATTTCGTTTCTTCGTCTCGTTTCCGTTGCCGCCGGCATGACGTTTGATGTGGGGCGCGATTCCGTTCGGTGTGGGGCGGGTTTCCGCTACGTGTGGGGCAAGATTCCGTTGCAAGCGGGGCACGATTCCGGTGAAGTGGGGCGGCCGGGTGCGGTCGCCCCATGTGTGCGTCACCCGGACCTCGAATGCGGGCCTGGCCGGAACAGTCTTCAGCGCCTGCTTTAACTCGCCCAGCCGGGCTTCCGGCAACTCACCGATGAACTTGGTGGTGACGTGCAGGTTCGCGGGTCTGCTCCAGTTGATAGCGGGCCGACGATCGCAGCCGTTCGACGATCGCGGTGAGATCCCGCACTATCTCTTCGGGCAGATCGAGTGCCGTGAACAAACGCATCAGTCGAACATTGTACTGTAGGGACACCTGCGCGTCCCCGTCCTTCAGGCCGCCATCCCAAACCGTTCCTGCAGCACGCTGATGCTCACCATGTGCATCAGCAATTGGTCGTTCGCCGTTCGGGCACCCACGTCCATTCCCGGGAGACGGTCCAGCAAGTCTATTACGCTTTTCTGATCAAAGAAGGGCACGGCAGCGAAAGCCTTCCCGCGAAGCGTGTCCTGCACAAAGGTGTTGAATGTGTCGTCGGGATTCAAGGTTGCCGGCGGGCTCAGGAACGGATGCTTCTGCCTTCGATAGACCGTGTCGGTGATCCGGTCTCGCACCGCCTCGCGCAGCACATACTTCTCCGTCATGCCACGGATCTTCTGATTCACCGGCAGGGAGGCGATCAGCTCCACCAGCTTGTGATCCAGGAATGGCACGCGCCCCTCGATGGAGTGTGCCATCTCCATGCGATCGCCCAGCATCGTGAGAATGTAGTTTGCCATCACGGTTTTCGACCAGAGGTATAGCGACTGGTGCAGCGCATCCCGCCCCTGGAGCTGACCGCGAACATCCACGTCATCCAGAATTCCGTAAGTACCCTCGATCGGCCCAAAGCGTTCCTGAAAGCCACGCGCCAGCAGCGGCCGCAACTTCACCGCCCTCGTAGAGAACGTCTCGATCCATGAGGGAACGAAACCCAGTACCCGCCGCACGCTCTCCAGCGGTCCGACCTCCCCATCGGGCAGGAGCAGCCCGCGCGAAACCGTGTTGTGTTCGTCGAGCCACGCCAGCAGCTCCTTGATCGCGTCCGGATCCTGCCCCTCGCGATTGTAGAGCAGCATGTCGCGCCGGAAATGCGCATACCCGCCCAGAATTTCGTCCGAACCTTCGCCCGTGATCACCACCTTGTAGCCTGCGTCCCTCACGGCCCGGCTGAGCAGGTATTTGGCGACACCGTGGGCGTTCAGACAGAGCGTCTCCGACTGTGCGATGGCATCGGCGAAATTATCCGCCAACAACCGCTGGCCGATCGGAATCGGATGAAATTCCGCTCCCGCCAGCGCCGCCATTTCCTTGGCGATCGGCCCTTCGTCGTAAGCTGCCTGTTCGAACGTCAAGGTGAAAGCACAAATGGGTTCAGGGTGATGGCGGGCAGCCAGGCCGAGCACGGCGCACGAATCCAACCCGCCACTCAGATAGACTCCCACCGGCACGTCCGCGCGGAGCCGGATCCGCACCGCCTCTTCGATCTCATGCAGGAACTCCGCCGCGTAATCGGCATCGGAACGCTTCGGGGCGGTAGTCTCCGCCTTGGGATAGCTGAAATCCCAGTACTGGTTCACTTGAACGTGCTTATCGGTGGCAATCAGAAAGTGGCCGGGCGGAACCTGGAACACCCCGTCATAGAGTGTCCGCGTCATGTGCGCGCCGAAAGACACCGAGTGAAACACGCTCTCCTCATCCCAGCGCGCCGGCACACCCGCCGCAAACAGAGCCTTGACCTCGGACGCCAGGTAGATGGTGTCCTGGTGCCACGCGTAGAAGAGCGGCTTGATCCCGAAGCGGTCGCGCACCGCGACCAGCCGGCGCCGCGTCTCATCCCACAACACAATCGCGAACTCGCCGCGTAGACGATGCACGCACTGCAGGCCGAAATCTTCGTACAGGTGCAGTGCGATCTCGCTGTCTGAGCGCGTCCGGAGCCGGTGGCCGCGCGCTTCCAGTTCCCGCTGAATCGCCTCGTAGCCGTAAAACTCTCCGTTCACGATGATGCGTGTGCGGCCGTCCTCGCTCGCGATCGGTTGATCTCCCGTGGAAAGGTCGATAATGCTCAGCCGTGCGTGTCCCAATCCGACCTTGCCATCTCCGGAGATCCACCACCGCTGTCCGTCCGGACCGCGATGGTAGAGGCTTCTGGTGGCGCGTTCGAGAGTAGCTTGAGATACCGGATCCCGGCGCGAGAAAGCAGCGACGATTCCACACATGGTCCGATTGTTTCCTTTCGTGTCCTGGATTCTGGGAGTGGTCCGGCTTCACCCGTAGCCGGGAGTGCGTCGATCCGCAATTATATAGCATAAGGGAGCCATCGGACGAGGGGTTAAGCCGCTCGATTGATCACGATGAGCTACTTCCGTGGACTTGCGCGATAGCACCGCCTCGATTAAAATTCCTCTAATGCGCCCATTCCTCATCGCCATCGTGGCCCTCGGCATCATGCTGGCCGAAACGCCCACAGATCGCAGAATTGCTATCACCCGCGTAAATCCGCAGCCGGGTCAGTTAGCTCTGTTCGTGGCAGCAGCCGACGGTGGAGATGAGCATGCCCTGCTCGACACTAAGGACACGGACTACGACCCGGTTTGGGCACCCGACAACAAGTCCATCGTCTTCACTTCTGAAAGGAACGGCTCGGCGGAGCTTTATCGCGTAAAACCGGATGGCACCGGATTAACACAGCTCACCAAGGATCCCGCTTACGACGATCAGGCGGCATTCTCTCCCGACAGTAAGCAACTCGTGTTCGTCAGCACGCGAGGGGGGGCGGCGAACCTTTGGACGATGGATCTCTCCACGCTGCGCGCCAAACAACTCACATCGGGAAGGGACGGCGACTTTCGTCCGTCTTGGGCGCCGGACGGGAAGTGGATTGCCTTCTCCTCCGGCCGCGACAATCCGATGCCATTCGCTCACGGAAGATGGGAGCGGCTGCAACTGGCGGATATCTATATCATGCGTCCCGACGGCTCCGGGTTGCGGAAGCTCACAACGGGGGGAAATTTCTGTGGCAGCCCAAAATGGACCAGCGACAGCAGCCGCATCATCACCTATTGCATGGCGGCCGAGATGACGCTGGCGAACCGGATGCCAAGCCCCGCGCCCGGAAGCGATACCCGCCTGGTCTCGATCGAAATTGCCGGTGGGCGCTCAACCGATGTTGCGGCCGGTCCGGGAGTGAAGATGAACCCGTCTCCCCTTGCCGGAGATGACATCGGCTACATCCGGAAGGACACAACGGAGGCGGGCATTTACTACACCAGCGGCCGCCGCGGGCCGCGGGGCGCGATCAGGGCCGCATCGTGGTCCCCGGATGCGAGCCAGGTGGTGTTTACCAGACGGGCGGACATACCCAGGCGGAACACGGGGGCGACGCCGGCATTCAGCCGCAATTCGCGTTACGAATTGAGCCTGTCCGGACTTCTGCCGTCGTTCAGTTCGTCGGGAAAGGACTTTGTCACGGCCAGCGCACCTTCCGCCAATCCGCGCGGCGCCAGTCTCAACGTGACGAACGTGGAGACCGGACAGGGGCGCGTGGTCTATCGGGACCAGAACCGGAACATACTTCCAGGCGGATGGTTGCCCTCCGGCGACCGGATCATTTTCGCCATCGGCGAGTTTGCGGCGTTTTTCGGAGGCTTCCATTCCCAATTTCTCAAACCCGGCGACCGGGTGGAGGGCGGCGCGCAAGTGGCCATTGTCAACGCGGACGGAACCGCCTTCCAGGAACTTACATCGGGTTCGGACAACAGCGCCTTCCCGTCCTTTGCTCCGGATGGCAAGCGTTTTGTGTACCGGACCTTTACCAAGGATGGATACGGTCTACGCGTTATGAACTTGGAGACAAGGGCCGTGACCTCCCTCACGGCCGCATACGACAATTTTCCGCTCTGGTCGCCGCGCGGAGATCTGATTATGTTTTCGCGCTTGATCGACGGCGCGTATGAGATCTTTACCATCAAACCGGACGGACGCGCTCTGAAGCGCCTGACGAACACGCATGGAAATGACGCCCACCAAGGGTGGTCGCCCGACGGCGAGTTCATTGTGTTCGCCAGTTCCCGGATGGGCTTCAAAGATGAGGTGGTCTATACCGATGCTCCACAGCCGTACGGCGAGATTTTTGTGATGCGTTACGACGGCACGGCTGTCGAGCAGCTCACCGACAACCAATGGGAGGAAGGCACGCCGGCCTGGCAGCCCACACCCAGGGCCGCGATGAGCGGCCGGTGAGGACTCCCGACACCAAGAGCATTATTTGCGGCCGCTCGAGCGCAAATCGAAAATGTTGCGATAGCGACGGTGCAATCCGGCGATACTCGTTGAACTCGTTGCCAGCTGATGCGAGTCGGGGGTTGAGAGAGATTCGGTCTCAACTTGCCGTCGTACGCCCTATTCGTGGAAATGAGGTTCCGAGCGGATCGTCGGCAAGTGGGAAGTTGACCGTCCAGCCCAGCCAGCGCCGGGTCCAACTTCCTGCTTGCGCGTGATACGTTCCCTTGCCCTCGTCTGGTAGAATCGATTCCTGTGCTGCCTGACTCAGCGGAAACGACGGCCTGGTTGGCTCGTCCCA
>JADGNQ010000112.1 GCA_017883385.1 Candidatus Sulfotelmatobacter sp. | reverse complement strand
CGGCGTTGATGCCGCTGGCTCCGCCCCCGAGCACCACATGCATGTAGTCAGGAACAACACCTTGAATTGAACCTGGAAGAAAAGCAATACGAATACCTGTCGAAGGTCGCGATGGTGCTGGACCGGCACGTGACGATTGCTCCGCAATCTACAGAGCTTCGTGTCGTTCTGCGCGATGCAGGCTCCGGGTCGCTGGGTTCGGTCACGCTGCCGACGATGGCGTTCCTGCCAAGAGCCGAGAACGCTCCAAGCCTAGTGAAGAAGCCAAGCGAGTAACCCTTCAGGGGGCAGCTGTACGCCATCATCGCTAGCACCGCGATCCCGTTCCAGGCCGCAAATCTCATGGCGACGCAATCTTATGCCCGGAGCACCCTCAAGGTTTTTCTGGCGCTGGCACCGTGGCTGACTCGGCGCGCGGAATCGAGAAATCCGTTTTGTCGTGGGACCCTGAGTACGACTGATTCCCATGGTGGCTGCGTTGCAGTTCGGCCAGCGCGTTGAGGCGGGCAAACGCTGCGCGTTCCTGCTCGGCCTTCTCCGGCAGATTAGCCTTGGCATACGCCTTTGCCAGATTGAAGTGCACCTCAGGACTGCCCGGCGCCATCTTGCTCGCCGTCTCCAGTTCCTGCAAGGCCTTCTCACGCTGGCCCACTTCCAGGCAACTTCGCCCGAGCAGGTAATGCGCTTCTGCAGAATCGGCGCCGAGTTCGACCGCACGCTGGGCCGAGGGCAGGGCCTCCGCTGGACGGTGCATTTTGAGCGCGATCGATGCTATCCGCACGTAGGGCAGCTCACTCTTCGGAGAGATCAAGATTTCCTGGCGCAACTGGGACTCCGCTTCGTCGTATTGCGAGAGAGCCTCGAGTGCGGTCCCATAGGCGTAGTGCAGAAAGGGCACGGCCGGATATTGGTGTAACAACGCCTCAAACTTGGGAAATACTGCGTCGTACTTGCTGTCTTGCAGAAGAGCAGCAATTTCGCCTGCGGATGGGACAAGGCTGCGCTTTGATGAGTCTACGTCGTCCGGAAGAACGGAGATGCGCAGTAGCGACATACCGAGCGCGAACTGGATCTTCTCCGCGAGCGGTCCGGGCCCGGCTTCCGGCGCCAGCAATTCGGCCGCGCGGTCGAATTCTGCGTTGCGATTGAGCAGGACGCCCAACCGATACCTTGCCAACTGCACCGACTCCGTGCTGCCTCCCATGCCAAGGTCTTGGCCGCGCTGCAGATGGATCAGAGCATTGCTGTAGTCCTTGATCTCGAACTCGGAAAGACCGAGGACCGCCCATGCGGTGCCGTAGTCTGGTCTGCGCGCTACGCACGCCTTGAGCGCCGCGATCGCTTCCGGATAATTCCTTGCGGAATAAGCCAGCATCGCGAGATTCCAGCGGCCTTCATCCCATTCCGGATGTGCCTGCAAGGCCTGTTGATAGATGCGAATGGCCTCTTCGGTGTTTCCGGCGGCCAAGGACGCTGCTGCCTGCCGGGAGAGTTCGTCGAACGACGGGGACTTCGCCGGATTGGCCGCCGCTGGCGCGACTTCCGGCATTACCGTGGCAGGCTGAAGCGCATACATCTGGACGATGCGAGTGTCCCGTACTCGCTTCTCCGGCGCGAGAGTCTCAGATACGCGAAGTTCCGCGGCAGCCTTCTCCTTCTGGTCTAGAGCCTGAAGACTGTGCGCCAGCACGCGATGCGCAGCCGGAGAGTTTGGCGCCAATTGCACGGCCATCTCTGCCGCTCGAAGAGCGCCCCGTGGATTGCGTGAGCGAAGTTCCAATGAACTGATCTCAATGCTCGGTAGTGGGCTCTGGGGAGAAATCTTCAGTTCCTTCTGTTGTTGGAGCAGTGCTTCGTCATCTCGGGCGGCTGAAGCCAGAGCGGTCCCGAAGGCATAATGCAGGTAAGGAACGTTGGGATATTTTGCTAAGAGAACTCGAAATGAGTCGAGCGTCCGGGCAGAATCACCGCGTGCCAGAAGTGAGGCTGTTTCACCTGCGGCCTGAACCAAAGCATCCTGAGAAGGGTCGACCTCCTGCGGCAACACGGGCGCGCGCAACAATACCAGCCCAAGAGCGATCTTGGCTTGCGGTGGCGACTCATCCCCAAACGCCGAGGCCAGCATGTCGAACGCTTTCTCAAATTCGCCATTGCGATTCAGGAGCAGGGCAAGGTGATATCTGGCAACACGCGAAACCTCGGGATCATCGCCCGTTCCGAGTTCCTGCCCCTTCTGCAAGTGGTGCTGAGATGTCTCGTAGTCGTGAGTCTCGAACTCGCACAGGCCGAGAAAATTCCATGCCGGCCCGTTGGCGGGATCCAGTTGCACAACTTTTTCGAGAGCGGGTATTGCTTCGGCGAAGCGGTCTGCGTCGTACTGGAGGGTTCCCAGGTACCACCAGCCCTCTTCCCAGTCGGAGCGGATTTCTACAGCACGCTGGTAGTCACGAACTGCGTCGTCGATCTTGCCGGCTTCGCGCGCCGCGGTTGCTGATTTCTCGAGGTCTTCAAAGGTGGGCCGGACGATTTCCTGCTGGCGAGCCGCGGCGCAGAGCACTTGGGAAAGTAGGAGAGTGAGAATCACCACCACGAAAATGGAACGCCGCGTATGCAGCACAACCGGAATACTGGCGTACCGATTAGCCCTTTGCAGAAATGGGGACACGGAATTAAATATTACCCTCCCTGGGCTGGTGAGAGTGGCCCATCTTTGCAGAGTTTCGTTGGTCTAGGCATAATGCGGAGATGGGTAACGGAAGCGCGCTTCGACACGCAATTCTGCTCTCTCGACGTCGCTTCCTCCAAAATCTCTCTCTGCTTGCCGGGGCTTGGCCATTTGTAAAAATCCCGTTGTTGAAAGCTTCTTCTCCCGCTTCCACGTATGCTTTCGAAGAGGTGCCACCGTCGAGCAGCGGTATCAAATGGGTGCACACGGCGGGCAAGTCCCCGGAAAAGTATCTACCGGAAACGAGCGGAGCAGGCTGCGCTTTCCTCGATTACGACAATGATGGCTGGATGGACATCTATCTGGTCAACAGCGGGAAATGCGATTTTTACAATCCTCCGCACGCATTACGGAACGCTCTGTATCGCAACAATCGTGACGGTACGTTCACAGACGTGACCGAGAAAGCGGGCGTGGGGGGCGGTGGGTACGGAATGGGCGTGGCTGTTGGCGACTATGACGGCGACGGTTTTCCCGACCTCTACGTCACGCAATATGAGCGCAGCATCCTCTATCACAATAACGGCGACGGTACATTCACGGACGTAACCGAGAAGGCGGGCGTCTCAGCTCCCGGTTGGAGTTCCAGCGCCGTGTGGTTCGATTACGACAATGACGGCCGGCTCGACCTGTTCGTTTGCCAGTTCTGCGAGTTCAACAAAACTCTCAGCTGCGGCATCGATCGCGATGGAACGCATCATTATTGTATCCCGCGCATTTTCAAGGCACGTCCAAGCTGGTTGTTTCATAACAATGGCGATGGGACGTTCACGGACGTGAGCCGGGAGTCCGGCATTGCGGAACATCTCGGCAAAGCGTGGGGAGTCGTCGCCACAGACGTGAACAATGACGGCCGGATGGATCTCTTTGTCACCAACGACACGGTAGCGAATTTTCTATTCCTAAACCGCGGCGGCCGATTCGAAGAAACCGGGCTCACGGCCGACGTGGCTTACAGCGCCGAGGGCAGAGCCCGTTCCGGCATGGGTGTGGACTCGGCGGACTTCAACCAGGATGGCTGGATGGATCTCTTTGTTGCCAACATCGACCAGGAGATTTTTTCCCTGTATCAGAACAACGGCGATGCGACGTTTGAGGACGTTTCCATGCCCAAAGGCATCGGGATGGCTACGCGCTGGATGAGCGGATGGGGGCTAAAATTCTTCGACTACGATAACGACGGCGATCTGGACCTTATTTGTTCCAATGGCTTCCCCGATGATCTTGTCGACGAACTATCGCACCAGGTTACCTACAAGGAGCCGCTCCTGCTGTTTCAAAACCAGGGCAAGGTCTTCAAGAATGTGAGCGAGCAAAGCGGTCCGGTCTTTGCCAAGACGTTCGCCGCGCGTGGCCTTGCTATCGGTGATTTCAACAACGATGGAGCGGTCGACGTGCTCATCTCGAACAACGACGGGCCTCCCGTATTGTTGCGCAATAACGCCGGCAGCCAGAATCACTGGCTCGGCGTGCACCTGGTCGGAAGCAAGGCAAATCGAGATGCGATTGGGGCGCGCATCACCTACCAGTCCGGCGATCTAAGGCGTGAGCGCATGAAGGTCGGCGGCGGAAGTTTTCTCTCTTCCCACGATCCGCGTATCGTGCTCGGTATCGGCAAGCGCACGATCATCGACTGGCTGGAAATCAAGTGGCCCCAGCCCGGCGGAACAACGGAACGTTTTACAAAATTGCCGCTGGACCGGTACATCACGATTATCGAAGGAACGGGCCGATGGCAGTAGACCCCCCAGCCCAATCCCGAAGGAAGGTTCCCAAAATAACACTCCTCTGGTGATCTCCAAGAAAGACTTGTCCAACCCACGATTATCCAAAAACCATACTTCCGCACGGGATATATGTCTTGCCATAAGTCGGTACAACTCAGTAGTAGCGCGCCGACTGCCCTCCGGGTCTACCCAGAGCATCTCGAATTGTCTCGCAATCTTCCATTCATCATAGATGTTCGCGAGCGGGATACTATATTTTTTTTACGGTCGTTTACGAAAAATCGGTTTTTCAGGCTACAAAATCGTTATTTTTAGCTTGACAACGGGGATCGGTCAAGGCTAATACTCGCAAGCGGTAGTATTTTTGCACTAATACAAAAAATGCGCTGTGTCTTGCTTTGAAGTGGGCCTCGGTGTGGAATTTCCAAGGTCGAGTTTAGATCTCAACAAGTTTCGGGAGGGATACATGAAGGCTTCATGGATGGAAATGAAACGGGCAATCGTAAGACTGTCGGTGTTGCGCGGACTAATTTGCGTGTTGATGCTCGCAATTCCGGTTGCTGTGCACGCGCAACAGTATTCAGGCACGATCACGGGAACGGTGACCGATTCCACTGGCGCATCGGTACCGGGTGCCATGGTCACGGCGACCAATACCGGTACCGGCGAGCCTCATAGTGCGACTACGAGCGAGCAGGGTGTGTACACCTTGGCCCAGTTGCCGGTCGGGAGCTACGAGGTCCACGTCAAGAAGGCTACCTTCAAGGAGTTCGTCGCCAAGAACGTGGAAGTCCACACTTCGACGACCACCGACATCAGCCCCAAGTTGGATATCGGCTCGGCCTCTGAAACCATTACCGTTGAAGCCAGCGATGTACAGGTGGAAACGAGTCAAGCGGCGGTCGGCGAAGTCGTCGAGGGCACGCAGGTCCGCGAACTACCTCTCAACGGCGAGAACTTCATGGGCTTGGTGACGTTGTCGCCTGGCGTTTCTCAGGCGAATAGCTTCAACAGTCGCGACAAGGGCCTCCTTGGGGGCAGCGATTTTTCCGTGAACGGCAATCCCTACACGAACAACTTGTTCCTGGTAGACGGCGTCAACAACAACGACGTCGGTTCCAACCGCACGATCTTGGTTTATCCATCCACGGATGCCATCGACGAATTCAAGATGGTGCGCAACTCCTATGGCCCCGAGTATGGCCAGGCTTCAGGCGCCATTATCAGCATCACAACCAAGAGCGGTACGAACCAATTTCACGGCGGCTTCTTCTATGCTGGCCGCAATGACGCGCTGGATGCGAATGACTGGTTTTCCAACCACAAAGCCAACCCCGTCAAGGCGGAACTCCGCCGCAACGACTGGGGCTACCACATTGGTGGTCCGGTCGTTAAGAACAAGTTGTTCTTCTTCTGGGGTCAAGAGTGGGACCGTGAGGTACGCGGCAGTCCACAATCCGCTTGTGTGCCTACACTGGCGGAGCAGGGCGGGGACTTTAGCCAGGATTTTTCGGGTGCAGTGGCCCCAACCGTTGCTAACCCGTCTGGCACGCTCGCCACGGATCAGTGTGGCGCAAACCAGCCAGCCTCGTGGGTCGGCGCTGTGGGTAGCGCAGTTTATACCTCTACCATCCCAACGGCGCTGCAGGTGCCCGGGGGAGGAAACAACGCGTTCAAGCTCGCCAGCGTTGATCCTTCCGGTGCCGTGCTAGGTCAGTTTTACCCTGCCCCTAACACCGCTCTCGCGAATGGCACCAACTGGTTCGACTCGGAACGGGTGTCGCCGGCATGGAGCGAAATCAATGGACGCGTGGATTACGATTTGACCCAGAAGCATCGTGCGACTTTCCGTTGGACGCAAGATTCGTGGAAGGTGCCCGGGCCAGCCCCCGGTCAGTTCTGGGGAGACGCCATCTTCCCGACCGTGAGTTCGGATTGGAGCCAGCCTTCCAAGAGTGTTATGGCTAAACTGACCTCGCAATTGGGCAGCAGCATGGTGAATGACGTTGAGTTCGGCTATGGCCACAACGCCATCATCACCACGCTCTCCCCAAGCTCCACGGCACTGGTCGCTGCTACGAACGCCGCCATTCCTTCCGCATGGCCGACTTCGTTAAAGCAGCCCGGAGCCTACATTAACGGCGGTGGTGCGTGGGGAGGTTTGAATCCGTACGGTGGTGGACCCGCGGGCGCTCAGACGATGTGGACGATCGCCCCCTACGGCAACCATGAAGACCTCTATGCCATCCAGGACAATATCTCGAAGGTTCGTGGCAACCACCTGTTTAAGGCGGGGGCTTACTACAGCACGAACAAGAAAATCGAGTTTAACAACGGCGGCAATGACCAGCCTGCCGTCCCAGTTGGAGGCGGCAGCGTCAGGGTCCAGACCAACAACCCGCTCGCCAATATCCTGCTGCCGGGACTAAATACCCCGCTCGATCCGACCGGTGCTGGGCAAACCTTCAACACCAGTGAAAACAGCGTCAACGGGTTGGCTCAAGTGGGCTGGCACGATTTTGAGTGGTACATCGGCGATACCTGGAAGTTCAATCACAACCTCACCTTCAGCTATGGCTTCCGGTGGTCCTTCTACCGCGAGCCCTTTGGCATCGACAACAAATGGGCGAATTTCAATCTAGCCGATTGGAGCGCGTCGCAAGCTGCGGCCAATCCGTCTGATGCCTGCAACGGCATCGTGATCGTGCCGGGAACGACTCCCTGCGCTTCGCAGGCGGCCCTTCTCTCATCTTTAGGGGTCACCCTGCCGCTATCCAATGGAACACCGGGGTCGAATCGTTCTCTGGTGAACAACAACAATCACAATATTGCTCCTCGTATCGGTATCGCTTGGGATGTGAGAGGCGACGGGAAGACAGCTATTCGAGCTGGCATCGGGCAATTCTTCCAACGGGAACTCGTAGGTATTGATGAGAGTCTGGCGCACAACGCCCCATTTGTCATCAACGCGAACGATACTCGAACCTTGGAGACACCGAGTCCATTGGCCAATCCGTCGGTGTCGCCTAGCGCATCTAAGGATCCGCGGGCGATAGTGCCGAATAGTTGGCAGTGGAACTTCTCGGTGGAGCAGCAATTGGCCCGTAATACATCCCTACAAGTCGGCTACGTGGGCAACTCCGGGATTCACCTCACCTCGATGGCGGACCTGAACAGGGTTGCACCTTCCGATTGGGTCGATGCCGCATTTCTGGGTAGTAACGGCGCGAACGCCAGCGTCACGAACATCGATTCGTTGCGCTCCGCTACAAACTTCGGCACCATCGGCCAGTTCGCTCGCGGAGGCCACGCAACCTACAACTCATTACAGGCGCTATTTCGTTCCCGCGTTGGCAGCCGTTCTAGCTTCCAGGCGTCCTATACCTGGTCGCACTCGATCGGCGATGTAGAACTGGACAACTCTTCCGGTAGCGTAAACCAGGAAGCGTTTATCAATCCGGCTAATACAGGGCTTGACAAGGGCAACACGAATATCAACCGGCCGAATATCTTCGTGGCCAACGAAGTGTTCGACCTGCCGAAGTTTGCCCACAGCAATGCTTTTGTCCAATCGGCTCTGGGCGGATGGGAACTCAACAGCATTATCAACGTCCAATCGGGCGCATCGTTAACCGTTTTCACGAATGGTGTGACCGACGCAAATGCGCACACCAACCCGATGCAGGTTCCTGGGGCCGGCTTGTGCGGTGATCCCAATGTGACTCCGGGCGCTAGCTTCAGCAACTGCTACCAACTGAGTACTCTCACCGGTACCGGCTTCGGTAACAACCAGCGCGCGAATGCCACGGGAACTTCCTGCGACTCAGGTCGAAGCGGAAATCAACTCCTGAACGTTAACGCGTTTACGTTAGTGGACTACCAGATTGGCACGGTGGGCAGTGTTCGCCGTGGCTCTTGCTCTGGGGCTGGGGCCCGCACGGTTGACATGCAATTGGCGAAGAACTGGAAGTTCAAGGAGCGCTACGGCATTAAGTTCCAATTTGACTTCTTCAACCTTCTCAACCATGCCAACTTCAACAGCGGTAACCTTGAAGGCGCGGGCTTTAACCCAAGTAGCGTGACTTGCGGCGCTAACGCTTGCAGCCCGGCCAACAACATTATCACTAGCCAAACTGCGGTGACTAATTTTGGAGCGGCGGGTTCGGTGCATCCGGGACGTGAAATTCAATATACCTTGAGATTCACGTTCTAAGGCTGAAACTCATAACGCTCGATCTACCAGCGGCGGGGCTTGATAATTCAAGCCCCGCCGTTTACTTTTGCCATAGAGCTGATAGTGACCCGTCCTCTGTGAATACGACAGTTTCCATGCAGTTGCTCCTGCGGCGCAAAATGGCGGTCTCGCTAAAGAGCGCCTCACTTCTCCTACTGTTTAGCTCTGTGCTGACGTTTCACTCCGTCTCTGCGCAATTGACACCTGCCCGGCGATCATCCCCAAAGCCTACGCAAACGCGCAGCAATCCTGCCGAGGCCGAACTCGAGAAGCGGCTGACCGCAGCGCAGGCCGCCCGAAGCGCGGGCGATGCTGCCGCCATTGCCGCGGCCAACAAACGCCTGATCGCGCTAGCGCTGCGCGAGCTGGCGCAGTTGCGTCTGATTCAGTCAGCCTATCCGCAGGCCGTCGAGCTGTACCGTCGATCCCTGGATTTTGAAGATATTCCTGATACGCGCGTCGATCTCGCCATCGCGCAACTTCAAGCAAATCAACTCGATGATGCGCTCATGGAATCTAGCAAAGCGCTGGGGGTTGACCCGAACAATGTGCGCGCACTAAGCGTGAGTGCTCAGGCGGGCATAAAGAAAGGCGACTACGTCAAGGCGGCTGAGGCGCTCGATCACGCGGCTCGACTCAACCCTGACATCGGGACGCTCTATTCTCTGGGAATCTGCCTGCTGCAGTCAAAAGACGGGCCCGATAAAGAAAAAAATAGGCGGCGAGCCTCCGCCGTGTTCCAGCAGATGATGCAACTTGCAGGAGATAGCGGATCTCTGCATGTGATGTTTGGCAGAGCCTACCGCGACGCCGAGGAAATGCCCGAGGCTATCAAGGAGTTTAAACGGGCAATTACTCTGGACCCGGCTACGCCGCACGCTCATTATTTTCTTGCCCTGGCGAACTTTGCGGTGAACGAGTGGCAGGCAACGCCGGAAATCAAGAACGAATTCGCGAAGGAGCTCGCATACTATCCCCGAGACTATCTGGCGAACTACATGATGGGTTTCATTGCTTCAAGTGAACGCCGCTATGAAGTGTCGGATAAATACCTGACAGCGGCTGTCGAAGCAAATCCCGATTGGCCCGAGCCCTGGCTATATATGGGCCTTAACGCCTACGCGCGAAGCGACATGAAGCGCGCGGAACAGACGTTGCGCAAGGCGGTCGAGATGACTGGCAGCGATGAAGCGCGTTCCAATTTCCAGATTCGCCGGGCCTATATCGACCTGGGGCGCATCCTGGCGACCTCGGGGCGCACCGAGGAAAGCGAGGTGTTTCTGACGAAGGCGCGGGCGCTGCAGAATAAGGTGCTGCAGCAAAGCCAGCAAAATGTGGCAGCAATGGCCTTGGCGGGTGGAGTTGGCTCAGCCGCAGCGATCGTGCCCCTGAATCCCAAGAGCGAAACGGAGGCCGCCCCTGTGCTCCCGGGGAACAATGATCCGTTCGCACATGTCGATGCCTCGGTGATGGTGCGCGCGCACCTGACCGAAAAACAGCGCGCTGCCGCAGATTCCCAGGAGACGCGTCTCCGCTCAGTCTTAGGGCTGAGCTTCAATGACCTGGCCACCTCCGAGGCCGTGAGAAAAGAGTATTCCGTGGCCCTCGGCCACTACCAGGAAGCGGAGCGTTGGGACCCTGCGATTCCAGGGCTCGCGAAGAATCTGGGCCTGTCAGCATTTCGCATCAATAACTATTCCGAAGCGATCCGCGGCTTTGCCCGAGCCATTGATGAGAAGCCCACCGACGCGCCTGTGCGGGCGATGCTGGGCTTGGCCTATTTTGCTGCAGAGGAGTACACGGATGCGACGAAGACTTTTTCTCCGTTGGGTCTTCAGGGTATGCAAGACTCGACTGTCGGTTATGCGTGGGCAGCGTCGCTCGCACACAGCGGCGATTTGAAGCAGGCCACCGAGGTTCTCGGCGAATTCGAGAAACAGAATCATGGCAGCAATGACGGTCTTCTCTTGATCGGCCAACTCTGGATCGAAATCGGCGATTATGCCCGTGCGGTTGATACTCTTCATCGGGCGTTGCTGTCCGACTCTTCCTTGCGAAAAGCTCACTACTTCGCTGGCCAGGCTGATATTCGGTGGGAGCACTGGCCGGAAGCAGTCGAGGAATTTCAGGCCGAACTGAAACTTGAGCCCACAGACCCCGAAGCCCTGTACAACCTGGGTTTCGTCTACCTACAGGAATCGCGGGTGGATGACGCGGCCGCGCTCTTTCAACAGGTATTGAATGAGCAGCCGAATCACGCCAACGCAAATTACGAGTTAGGGAAAATTTTATTGGACCGAGGACAATGGAAAGAATCTGTCGACCATCTGGAGACAGCTACCCGTCTCAGTCCACAAAGCGACTATATGCATTATCAATTGCAAGCGGTGTACCGCAAGCTGCAGCGGGTGGCCGACGCCGACCGCGAACTAGAGATCTATAGACAGCTTAAAGCAAAGCAGCGCGAGAAAGCCGGAATGCAGTCCATGCAAAGCCGCTAACGGCCGCTAAAGGGAAAACTATTGAACCAGCGTCAATGCAAGTATTACTTCAGGATATTGTTTATGTTCTTTCTGGCGGCGAGCCTTCTCCCTGGTCAAGAGGGCCATCCCGCGCCTTCTCCTCCGCCTCCGGGAGGCAAGTCGTTTAAGTGCGTGGACCGTCCGATCCCACAGCTGGAGGATGTCACTATTAAGTCCGGAATTAGCTTCAAGCATACCTCGGATCCGGCTAAGAAGTACATCGTGGAGTCAATGAGTGGCGGCGTAATCTTATTCGACTACGATCGCGACGGCTGGTTGGACATCTACTTTACCAATGCTCCCAGCGTGGAGATGGCGATCAAAGGCCAGAAGAGCCGAGGCGCTCTTTACCGCAATAATCACGACGGCACGTTTACGGATGTGACCGACAAAGCCGGCATCGGTGCTCCATGTTTCGCCATGGGCGGGGCTGTTGGGGACATCGACAACGATGGCTGGCCCGACTTGTATGTCACTTGCCTCGGCGGAAATGTGCTCTATCACAATAACGGCGATGGCACCTTCACGGACGTGACTTCCAAAGCTGGCGTTGCCGACGGCCGGTGGTCAACCGGTGCTGCATTTGGCGACTATGACGGCGATGGTTTCGTCGACCTGATGGTCACCAACTACGTTGATTTTCACCTCAACGATCTACCTGGTTTTGGCAAGTCTCCTAATTGCAAATATCGAGGCCTGGACGTGCAGTGCGGTCCGCGCGGGTTGAAGGGTGCGGGAGACGCGCTTTTCCATAACAACAAAGATGGAACATTCACCGACGTGTCCAAGAGCGCTGGAGTTGACGATCCCAATGGCTATTACGGCCTGGGAGTTTTGTGGGCAGATTTCAACAATACGGGAAGGCCCGACATTTACGTGGCCAATGACTCGACTCCCAAATTTCTGTACAAGAACGAGGGCAACGGAAAATTCAAGGATATCGGACTGGAGTCTGGCACGGCCGTGAGCGAGGACGGTTCCGAACAGGCATCTATGGGCATCGGGATTGGCGATTATCTTCACGCCGGACGGCCGTCGTTGTTTGTGACCAATTTCGAGAACGAGAACGACTTGCTTTACCGCAACGATGGCAACTGGAATTTCACCGAAGTTTCCTATTCCGCCGGCGTGGCCCTTCCATCGTTACCGTGGGTGAAGTGGGGGACAGCCTTTGTCGATTTCGACAATGATGGATGGCTCGATTTGATCGCTGTGAGTGGCCAAGTGTATCCGCAAGTGGATACGCTCCCTTCCGGTGGGGGATATCGCCAACCCAAACTGCTGCAAATGAATCAGAAGGACGGAACTTTTTGCGATGCCAGCGATCAGGCAGGGAGCGCGCTCAAGGAAAAGCGGGTTTCGCGTGGCCTAGCGGTCGGGGATCTTTTTAATGACGGCAATATGGACGTTGTAATCAGCGATCTTGACGGAAGTCCGATGGTTTTGAAGAATCACGGCGTTCCAGGCCACCATTGGGTGAGCTTTGAACTCGCCGGATCCAAGAGCAATCGCCTGGCACTGAACGCGCGGATTAAGATCGTGGCAGGCGGAATGACCCAGACCGACGAAATCCACAGCGGTGGCAGCTATCTCTCCCAAAGCGATCTGAGGGTCCACTTCGGTTTAGGCACGGCCAGGAAAATTGACAAGGTGGAGGTCCGCTGGCCCTCCGGAAGCATCGAGACCTTTAGCGACCTCGCCGGGGACCAGTTTTATTCCGTACTCGAGGGCCATGGGATTGTGTCCGCAGAACGGGTCCGTCCGATGCCCAAAAGGCCTTGACCTACACCCTGGTGAGCGCGGCGTCGGTGTTAGCGCATCTGATCGGGCTTTCATTCGATTTCCGACCTGCGCTTCTGAAGAAGATAGAATGCGAAACATTCGAGCCTCGGGCTGCCTAACTGTCTTTGCAGTAATAGGGTTCTCTTCTGCGTCGACGTCTAGCGAGCGCGTGAGGGGCCTTCGTCCAATGGGACGGCGAAGGTCGACCCCGCTGTTCAGGGGAAGAGACCCGCTAGGGTTGAATCTCTTTCAGATGACGAGGTAATGGTCGGCATCGAATGCCTGCTCAAGCATCCAGGCGACCGGCGTCCTGCTTCGACCGATGTAGCTTCAAACCTGGATGGCTTCCAAGTGCTGCATCCTGAGCCGCGGATCGGAGCGGCGAACAATCGTGACAAGGAATCGCTAGAACGTGATAGACGACTTTAGCCGCGCTTTTACTATAGGAGCGGTGAAGCGGAGCTTCGGTCCGCATCGAGGAACAGCGATTGACGAACAACGGCACAAGTGTCTCTTCGGGTGTGAAGACCCAGGGATCGAGTGGGTCTTCCGGCACCCAAGGCCTGAGGCCGGTGCTCTCCCTGGGCGCTCTCGTACTATTCGGGTTGGCCTTTGTAGGGCCGACGGCACCTTATACATTTTTTGGTGTAGGTGCGGTTCAATCACACGGGCATTTCGCGTTGGTGTATTTGATCGCGATGATCGCAGTAAGCTTCACGGCGGTAAGCTACGGAAAAATGGCAGCAGCGTTTCCCGAAGCAGGGTCGACTTATGCATACGCATCGAAGGCGATTCACCCGATCGCCGGGTATCTCGCGGGATGGATCATCATTCTGGATTACATCCTGATGCCGATGCTCTGCGTCATCATTGTGGGCGTCACGTCGAATAAGCTGGTTCCGTCGATTCCCTACAGCGCATGGGTGGTGCTGACGGCGATCGCAATCACGGGGATTAACCTCGCGGGGATCGAAATGACTTCGCGTGCTACCGTCATTTTCAACGCTGTCCTGGCAGTCTCGGTCGTATGGTTCGTAGCGGCTGCTGTGTGGGCGCTTACGCATGGAGTAGGGCGCGGGACATTGTTGTCGCTCGAACCTTTCTATTTGCGGCGAAGCTTCTCGCTGAAAGCGGTCATGGGCGCGACGCCCGTGGCGGTGCTGTCGTTTCTGGGATTCGATGGCATCTCAACCTTGGCAGAGGACGCGAAGGATCCCCAGAAGAATATTGCCCGCGCGACGGTGCTGGTTTGCTTTATTGCGGGCGTTCTGTTCGTTCTCCAAACCTATCTTGGGCAGTTGATTTGGCCCGACTACACGACGTTCTCTCCGATTGAGACGGCATTCAGCGACATTGGAAGAAGAATTGGCGGACCGGCCCTCGCGTATTTGATCGCGCTGCTCGTGGTGGGCCAGGCGTGGGCCAGCGGCATTACGAGCCAGGCCAGCGCCTCCCGCTTGTTGTATGGCATGGCCAGAGATGGCAGGCTGCCGCGTTTGGTGTTTGGCTACCTGCATCCAAAGAGGCGAACGCCGACACATAGCATCCTGCTGATGGGTGGAATCGCCATGGTTGCGGGGCTGCTGCTCGACCTGGACAAGGCTGCCGAGTTGGTGAATTTCGGTGCGTGTGCAGGATTCATGGCCGTAAACCTCTCCGTGATCGGCTACTACTTCGTGCGCCTGCGGCGGAACTGGTGGACGTCGCTGGTATCTCCCGCCATCGGCTTCCTGGTTTGCCTGTGGATTTGGCTCAGCGTGTCGTCTCTCGCGATGAAGGTCGGCGCAGTCTGGACGCTGGCGGGGGTTGCCTACCTGTTGTTCTTGCTCCGCCGCGGCGGCTTGCGGCTGCCGGCGCCGCAACCCGAGGGTTAAGGGCTATTTCGCGGTGTAACCACCATCCACCATCAGACAAGTTCCTGTGATGAAGGAAGCTTCGTCGGAAGCGAGGAACAGAATGGCGTTGGCAACTTCGTCAGCCGTGCC